>NZ_JAMBPS010000055.1:0-51365 GCF_024206515.1 Paraburkholderia sp. CNPSo 3281
CCTTCCCGAAAAGCGGTTTCGTCGCCGTACCCGGCATCGGCGAGCACAATGCCCGGTCCAATACCGGATGCGACAGCCTCGCGGAGTTGGGCCAGCGCAATCTGTGGCTTGGTTTCGAAGGCGAGATCGTCGGGGATGCCCGCACGACGCGCTCGCTCCCGGTCTTCAATCCATTCCTTGGGGACATACAGCTGCCAGGCAATTGGCAGGCTGCCGCGTTGCGTCGCGATCGACAGGCTCACGGCGATCTGGCAGTTATCCTGTTTGCCCAATTGCCCGCAGTATTGCCGCGCTACGCCGACCGAATGCTTGCCTTTCTTCGGGAAGCCCGTGTCGTCAATAATCCAGTAATAGCCAGTCTCTTCAGCAGCGTGCAGGCCTAACGCGGGCATCACCCATTCTCGTACCCGCTGCAGGACCGCCCGGTCAGACCATTCTGCCTTGGCCACAAAATGGTGGAGTGACTGATGTTTCGCACTCGCGTGAAGTGGGTCAATATGCGCGGCCATCGGCTCGACGCTCTTGCGTGACAATGGCATCACCAAGCCCGAACAGTAACCCTTGAGGCCGGCATGGCGATCGGCGTGCCCTAACGCCTGCGCCAGATGTTCAGATACTCGTCAAATTCATCGACATCTTCTCTCATCACGATCGCCCGAAATATGTATTATTCAATAATACCAGGTATCGTTTCGCTGCAGATGTTTTTTATGACACAGTAGTACTAGGTCTTGCACGTAGTTCCTACTTCTACCACCGGGCACGACTGCTTGTCGCTGACAAATATGCTGGCGTGCGTCGCGCTATCACAGAGATCTTTGAGCACAATCACCGTTGCTACGGCTATCGCCGGATACGCGCGGCACTGGGCAGGCGGTAGGCCTTCATATCGGAGAAAGTCGTGCGACGTTTGATGAGGCAGGAAGGGCTGGCTGCTGCCATTGCCAAACGGCGTCGTTACGGCTCCTACCTGGGCGAAATAGGCCTTGCGCCCGAGAACATCGTTAATCGTGATTTCCGAGCGGCAGCCCCGAATGAGAAGTGGCTCACCGACATTACCGAGTTCCAGATTCCGGCTGGCAAGGTGTATCTCTCGCCATTGATCGACTGCTTTGATGGGCTCGTTGTCAGTTGGTCTATCGGCACGCGGCCGGACGCCGAACTTGTAAATTCCATGCTGGACGCAGCCATCGAGACAGTGACCGACAGCAACGTCAGACCTGTAGTCCACTCCGATCGTGGTGCGCACTATCGCTGGCCTGGATGGCTCACACGGATGCGCGAGGCAAGGCTGATTCGCTCGATGTCACGTAAAGGATGTTCGCCAGATAACGCGCCTTGCGAAGGCTTCTTCGGGCGGCTGAAAACGGAGTTGTTCTATTCTCGGGACTGGCAGGCCACCACCGTTGAGCAATTCATTGAGGTAGTCGACTCCTACATTCGCTGGTATAACGCAAAGCGCATCAAGGTCTCGCTTGGCTCGCTCAGCCCGCTCGATACCGGGAGAGTCTCGGAATTGGGGCATAAAACCAGTCCAAGAATTTAGCCGCACCCCCTGTGGGTCAGTTTTACATCGGCGCTAACAGAAAAGAGATAACAGGCTTGCCAATCCAACCACTCACGACGCTCCATCGGCCATAGCGAGTTGGACAATCGGAAGCGGTACCATTCGCGCCTGTCGAATCACACACCAAATGAGGCAAACTTCGCTGCGCTGCCTGCGAATAACTTGGCAGCGTGACTGCCTCGGGCGTACCCACCAAGACTGCCCGAGGTAGTGAGGTCACTTCTAGCGGGCTGAATTTCGAGGCCTCGGCCTCGACGCTGGAACACTGCCCATCTCACACGAGCGATTGCCGCTCTCCTGGCACCCGACCGTCGCAGCTATCCCTCTCGTAGCGCAGGCCGGAAAGCGCTCGGAAAGCTCTTGGCAGTCGGTCTAATTAGCAATGCCGGTGTCATGGTGTAAGGACACCCTCATCGATTAAGAATGAGCCATTCCGCATAAGGTCACCCAATCACGGGATGGGTGCAATAGTAAATACAAATGAGAATCACTGTTATTTTCGTTTTGAGATGGCTTACATTATTATTTCCAGCCGATGCGATAACTCTCAGGGGGAAGAGCGGTCACCAAAAGATATGCGGGGCGGCTGGTCTAGGGGTGGCTGTACTTACTGGAATTCGCCCAAACGTGAACTGTTGGAAGCAGCATCCCAAAAAGGGGGGCATAGTGAAGAAGTCAAAATTCACCCAGCAACAAATTATCGCCATATTGGACTCGCGTGCGGCATTCGAATCGATTCCTGCTCTTTGCAAGGAACATGGAATTAGTAGGGCGACATATTATTTATGGATCAGGCGGTATCTCGATGATTCCAGCCATGGGAATTCAAAGGCCCACGAGCTGGAGATGGAGAATATCCAGTTGCGACAAGTTTGCCAAAGACTGGAAATCGAGAATAGGGCGATCCGAAATGCACTGAATTTAAAACCTTAACGCCGTCTGCCAGGCGAGAGGTCGTGGAAAAGCTCCTTGACGTACCAATCACGATTTCTCGAGCCTGTCAAATTGTGGGCCTCTCGCGGGCGGCGTATTACAAGAGGCCACGCAAATCCTCTAGCAGGGATGACGAGATCGCCAACGCATTGCGAAGAATTTTAACCGAGCGTCATGACTGGGGATTTAGGAGATGCTTTGATGAGATGCGCAAGCAGGGATTTTCATGGAACCATAAACGGGTGTACAGAATATATTGTGAAATGGGGCTAAACCGTAGATTTCTCAAAAATTCGGAATCAATTTCCCTGCCGGTTGTGGCAACACACGATGCGGCATCCGATGGGTAGTTGTCGGCCTCGACGGGATAACCCGGAAGGGGAGGGCTTGCCTGCCAGGAGTATGTGCTTGCAACTATTGAATGTACCACTTGGCAATATGATTGTCTGCAAATTTTTTTAAGTTCAAACCAGAGGTCTACGGGAATGAATTGGAAGAATTTTTTAATCTTAAAAGAGACGATGCGTTTGATGTTCATTCAAGAAGTCGGCGCACGCAGGTTTATAGTAATAGGCGCAGGAATTGAACTTGTCACTCAGGCTCTGTTCGTTCTGGGTCCATTTACGTTGAAATTCGCGGTCGACGCGTTGTCGCGACGGGACTCAACTGAAGGCCTTGCGCTCGTAAGCGCTTTTATAATATTTTGGTCCTTGTCGGCGATTGCCTCGATTGCAACGTTAACATATACGACGAGGATTGTTCATGAACTTTGCGGTTATATATTCAAAAAGGTCCTGCGCATAAGAATACCGGACTTGGCAAAAGGCTCGCTAAATGAAAGCGGCAGGGTGACTGGCACTTTGGAACGTCTTCCCTATAGTCTCCAGGTAATTATAGAAGGTTTATTGTGGAAGGTAGTCCCGGTCGTCGCGCAAATCGTAGTTTCCATTGCCCTCATAGCTACGCTCCTTCCAGCGCAGTATTTCGTAGTTATGTTGCTTGTTTTTTTTGCTTTTTTATTCTTCTCTTATATAAATTCGAAGCGATACGAGGAGAGTGCGGCAGAAACCAATGAAACCGCCGGAATTTTATCGGCGACAGTGTCAGACGTTCTTCGAAATTCTCAAAAAATACTTAGCAATGGCGCAATTCCATATGAGATTGACTATATTTCATCGAAAGTCAGGGGGCGCGTTCTCGCGAACTGGAACCGATCAAAATTGCTTGCCAAGGCTGCCGTAGTTCAATATAGCGTAGTATCTATTGGATTATTGGTCCTTTTTGCCATGTGCGTGAAAGATGTGTCTCAAGGTTCGATCACGGTTGGCGACTTTGTACTATTGCAGGCCTACGCTTTTCAATTTGCCATGCCGTTGGGTGCGTTCGGCTTCGTGATCCGCCAATGTGGAAGCGCTTTGGCGAATATTGGTGAAATAATCTCGTCTATTTCTTCGGAGAGTAGTCCGCCTGTCCAGAATTCCGGCGGGAATGACACTCCGTGTTCACTAAAAATATGTAATCTTTCATTTGATCGGGGCAAGCAAAATTTCGCACTGAAAAATATCAACCTGACTGTACAGCGCGGTACGTTCGTCGCAATCGTCGGGCACAATGGTAGTGGCAAATCGACGTTTGCCAAGATTATGGCAGGTTTGCTTGATCCCTGCTGTGGCTTCGTTGCATACGACGGAGTGAAAATTCATGGCGTCGACCCGCTCGAACGGTCGAGGTACGGTTTGTACGTGCCTCAGGAGGCGATGTTGTTGAATCGGACCATTGGGGAGAATGTTAAATACCATCCGTCAAATCTCAACGATGAAGACGCAAAGAAATATCTTAGTGATCTCGATTTTTATAAAAATGGGGCGCCGATAGATCTGACTGTGAGCGTCGGTGAAGGGGGGAGCAAGTTGTCGGGAGGGCAGGTGCAGAAGGTTGAAATATCGCGATTGATGGGAATCAATGTTCCGGTTTTTATTCTTGATGAGACGACGTCCGGGCTAGACGCCGCAAGCGACGCTCGTGCGATAGCTCTGCTACGCGCTCGATTCAGCGGACGATCTACCATTGTTTTGATTACTCATCGGGTTGCTCACGCCGAAATTGCGGACGAGGTCGTTTTCTTGTCTGATGGAGCGGTAGTAGCAAACGGACCGCATGTTGATTTAATGGAAAACTGTGCTCGTTATCGTGAATTCTGGCAGCAGTCGAAGCGATCGGACTTAAACTCAATCGCTGTCTGAGGGGAGCTGGTCTGCGATCTCACTAGATGCTCTTCGCCCCCGCTTCGATCGATGATGCTTGAAGTGCTATTTCCGGTCTCGGCGGCTCGGTAATCGATCAGGCGTGTTGTAGTGACGAATCAGCCTTGACGGGGACGATCCGCGTGATCGAATGAGTAACATACCGCCCGGGACTAGCGCGGGAATTCTGAAAAGTCCACTGGGTAAGGCAACTCGAAGTGTTACACGGCGGATTCGCGTGTAAAACACGTGTAACCCTTTAGTGAGCCATTGTAGATGTGATTGGCCTCGCTGAATCCTCCCCGCGCGCGCCCTGGATCATCCGCTGCGCATTCTGGGATAAAGTGCCGTTGCATGCATCGCGCATTCGCGCGGGCCGTGCGCCATAGGAGGAGTTTGTCATGGCCGAATACGGGCAACATCCCTCGTCCGTGCTGACGCTCAAGAGCGCCCACGACTTCGACACGACGATCGCGCGCCTGAAGACCGCGCTGGCCAAGGCGGGCGCGGATATCTTCGCCGACGTCGACCAGCGCGAAGCCGCCGAGACCGCGGGGCTCAGCCTGCGCCGCACGCGTCTCATCCTGTTCGGCAATCCGAAGGCGGGTACGCCCGTCATGGCGGCCAACCCGCACGCGGCGGTGGAGTTGCCGCTGCGCATGGTGGTCTGGGAAGACAACGAAGGCCACACGCGGCTCGACTATCGCGACGTCTCGCAGACGCTTGGCCCGCTCTATGGCATCGACACTGAAGTGCTCGTGCCGCTGCAGCGCATGGTGGGGCTGCTGCAGACCGCCGTGCAATAAGCGGTAAACCCGCTGCGCGCCTCACACCAGTACCTGCGGCCGGCGCCTGAGCGCCCATCTTCGGCGGGCGCTTAAAAAATTGACAGGTGCGGCGCGCTTCGCTTAACGTAGGTGCCTTGCGACTTCACCCGGCAAGCGGGCGAAGCGCGTAGCCCGCCGCTGCCTCGATCCGCCGATGACCTCCCGCGCAGAAGACCCCGACGATCCGCCACGCGATCGCGCCGGGGTGTCCGATTCGACTTCCGCATCTTCATCGACGCCATCGCCTGCCGTCTCCCGCACGCAGCAAGCGCTACCCGAAAATCCGCACGACGCCGATGTCGAGCAACACTGGCGGCGCAATCTCGCGGTCTGCGTGGTGGGCTCGTTCACGACGCTCGTCGCCATGACGCTGATGCTGCCGTTCCTGCCGCTCTACGTGGAGGAACTGGGCGTGCACGGCCACGCGGCGATCGTGCAGTGGTCGGGTATTGCGTACAGCGCGACGTTTTTCACGGCCGCGCTCGTCGCTCCCGTGTGGGGGCGCCTCGGCGACCGCTACGGCCGCAAGCCCATGCTCGTGCGCGCGAGCCTCGGCATGGCGATCACGATGTCGCTCATCGGCATGTCGCGCAATATCTGGCAGCTCGTCGCGCTGCGTTTGCTCGCGGGTTTCGCGGGCGGTTATTCGTCGGGCTCGACCATCCTCGTCGCCACCCAAACGCCGCGTCACCGTTCGGCGTGGGCGCTCGGCGTGCTGTCGTCGGGCATCATGGCCGGCAATCTCATCGGACCGCTGCTGGGCGGATCGCTGCCGCCGCTCATCGGCCTGCGCGCCACGTTCTGGGTCGCGGGCGCAACGATCTTCGCGGCCTTCATCGCGACCTGCGTGTTCGTGAAGGAAGCGCCGCGCCCCGCGCGCGTCGCGCATGCCGCGCAGAAGGGCGGCTGGTCGGCGCTCCCCGACAAGCGCCCGATCGTCGCCATGCTCGTGACCGGCATGCTGCTGATGCTCGCCAACATGTCGATCGAACCGATCATCACTGTGTACGTGGCGACGCTCGTGCACGACCCCGCGCGTGTGACTTTCGTCGCGGGCCTCGCGATGTCGGCGGCGGCGCTCGGCAGCATCGTCGCGGCGTCGCGGCTCGGGCGCGTTGCGGACCGTGTGGGGCACGCGAAAGTGATCGTCGGGGCGCTCACGGCCTCGGCATTGCTGCTCGTGCCGCAGGCGTTCGTCACGGCGGGCTGGCAACTCGTCGCGCTGCGTTTTCTCATGGGCGTCTCGCTTGCTGCGCTTCTGCCGTGCATCGCGACGGTCATTCGTCACAACGCGCCGGACCATGCCGCGGGCAGCGTGCTCGGCTATTCGGTATCGGCGCAATTCACGGGGCAGGTGCTTGGCCCGCTGATCGGCGGCTTCGTCGGCGGGCATCTGGGCATGCGCGCCGTGTTCCTCGGCACGAGCCTGCTGATGCTGGCGGGCGCGCTGTTTACGTGGCGCGCGGTGGGTTTCGCCCGGCGCGCGTAACGCGGCGGCCAGCCCGCGCGCAGGCATTGAAAGTGTGAGAGGCGAGGGCGGCGGATCTTGCGCGCCGCCGCCTCAGGTTCATCGGCGCTCGCTCACCGGGCGCGGGTCAGTGACCAAAAAACACGTCGCAGTCGGGACGCGGCCAGCACATCTTGCCCGTGCGATGGCCTGAGGCGCTGTGCGTATCGGGCGTGCCGCCATACGACATATCGGTGCTGGCCTGAGCCGAAGCATCGGCGTCGTCGGTCATCGTCTGATGCGCGCGCTCCTGCGAAACGGGTTCGTCCTTCGCGCGCGCCGTGCCGGGCGCAACGGCTGTCACAGCCGCCACGCATGTGGCGATCAATGCCAGGCGTAATGTCATATCAACCTCCTTTCTCGAGTTCGTGAGTGCGCCTTCGCGGCAATGACGAAGTCACTGCGGGATAACGGCGGAGTGGCTCCGCGGCGAAGGTGCGCGCGAGCAAGACGCAAAGCCTTAAGTCGCACACTCATCTGGAAAGTCGGGATGCCTGCGCGCAGCGCACGGCTGCCGAACGTCTTAGCTCACTGCTCACGAAGGAAGCGCGCCCACGCATTCGGGGGCGGCACAGCGCGGCGCGGCGCAAGAAGAAGGGCGCGCGGGCGCAGAGAACATCCGCACTGTGCTTTCAGTTATAGCTCGCGCCCCAAGGAGTGCAATCGGCTCAATCCCGGCCCCTGCGCACGGACCGAATCCAGGGCCGAATCCAGAACCCTGCACACACCGTCCCTCCAGCGATTCTTTCGATTCTGAAAATAACTGAAAGTATTTGGAAATTAAACGGTCGCCGTGTAGTCATCCTGCGATGTTGTAATGCGCTCGCTCTGATGTAAGGCGCATTGGGGCCTGTCGGCAGGATGGATGGGCGCCGTCTGAACGCCGCGGCGGCAGGGCGCACTGGTGCGCGCCGTCGATCTGATCGACGGCCGGCGCGAGGTTCGACCGTCGGCACGCGCAAGTCGCGCGCGTGCAGGACGGCCGGCCTCGCGCCGTTGTCACGTCGTGTGGCTCTCGCCGCGTTGCGCGCCAGCTTCGATGTTCGCTGGGTGCTCGCGGCGTTCGGCTTTTCCTTCTCGTGGTATTACGCAAAGAAAGATCGCATCATGTCCGAGCTTTCCACTTCGCCTACACCGTCTTCACCCAAACCGCGCAGCGCGGCGAGCCCCACGCGGCTCGTCCTGCGCGCCGCCGCCGCCGTGATCGCGGTCGGCGCACTGGGTTTTTGCGCCTACGCCGTGGCGTTTCCGGCCAGCGTGCCCGATGCCGTGGGCGAGGTCGTCGAGAACCTGACGGGCGCGAATCCGCACCCGGTGGTGCTGCAGCGCCCGCCAGTCGCACCGCTTTCGGCGATGGCGCAGCTCGGCAAGCAGCTCTTTTTCGATCCGGCGCTCTCGGGCTCCGGTCAGCAGTCCTGTGCGTCGTGCCATAGCCCTGACCGTTCCTACGGTCCTCCCAATGGGCACGACGTGCAGATTGGCGGCCTCGCGATGAACCAGCAGGGTTATCGTCCGCCGCCTTCGCTCATGTATCTGTACCGTCAACCGAACTTCAGCATCGGGCCCGACCAGGGCGAAGCCGACGACGCGCCGACGGTCGCCCAGCAGGCCACGGCCGCAGCCGACGTCGTGAAGTCGCAGAAGGTGGCGGGCGGCGCATCGACTTCCGTGGAGATGGTGCCGCAGGGCGGCCTGTTCTGGGACGGCCGCGCCGACACGCTGCAGCAGCAGGCGTATGGCCCGCTGCTCAATCCCGTGGAAATGGCGAACACGAGCATCGAACAGGTGGCGACGAAGCTCGAAAAGGCGCCGTATGCGAAGCACTTTACGGAGCTGTTCGGAGACCGGATCTTTGGCGACCCGAAGCTGGCCGTAGCGGAGGCGATGTTCGCCATCTCGCGCTACCAGGTGGAAGATCAGTCGTTCCATCTCTATAACAGCAAGTACGATCGCTGGCTCGAAGGCCATGCGCGCCTCTCGCAAGCCGAGCTGCGCGGCCTGCGCCTCTTCAACGACCCGAACAAGGCGAACTGCGCGGGCTGCCACCTCTCGAAGCCCGGCAAGGACGGCCTGCCGCCCATGTTCACCGACTACCAGTACGAGGCGCTGGGCGTGCCGCGCAACAACAAGCTCGCGCAGAACAAGGACCCGCACTTCTTCGATATGGGCGTATGCGGCCCGTTCCGCTCGGACTTCAAGGACCAGACGCAGTACTGCGGCATGTTCCTCACGCCCACGCTGCGCAATTCGGCCACGCGCACGGTGTTTTTCCATAACGGCGTGTACCACAACCTCGACGACGTAATGGCGTTCTACAACGATCGCAATACGGACCCGGGCAAGTTCTATCCGCACGGCCCCGACGGCAAGATCGACAAGTACGACGATATTCCGCCGCAGTTCCAGAAGAACGTGGACGTGAAAGATGCGCCGTTCGACCGCAAGTTCGGCGACAAGCCGGCGATGACGCAAAGCGACATTCAGGACATCATCGCGTTCCTCAAGACGCTCAACGACGATCCGCAGCCGTCGAAGCAATGAGCGAGGCGGGGCAACCCGTCTTCGACAAGTAAAAGGGCGTGTCCGGCATTCGCCAGGACACGCCCTTTTTTATGGCGGATGCTGCACTAACCCTTACTTGTCCCCATGGGCAAGATGAATCGTGACGATCACGGAGGCGTCGTCGAGCGCTTCCAGCGCGTGCGTTTCGCCGCCACCGAGCAGCAGCATGTCGCCGGCGTGCATGGTGCGCGGGTCGCCGTTCACGAAGAAACGGATCACGCCTTCCACGCACTGCACCGTGATCTCGCCGGGCACGCTGTGCTCGGGAAGGCGCTTGCCCGCGGGCAGCACGATGCGCATGACTTCGAGTTGCTGCGCGCGGATCAGGGTAGTCGACTTCGCGTTCTTGAGCGCGCCGCCTAGCGGACGCACGTCGAAGACCTCACCCGGCGCGGCATGGGGGACGGCCATGACAGCCTCTCAAACGAGCTTGGCGTTGAGCGTGATCTTCGCGTTGTTGGCGAAGAGCTTCGACACCGGGCAGTTCTCCTTGGCGCCCTTCGAAAGCTCGTCGAACTTCGCTTGATCGATGCCCGGAATCTTCGCGGTCATGTCGAGCTGGCAGCTCGTGATGGCGAAGCCTTCGCCCACCTTGTCGAGTGTGACGGTCGATTTTGTCTCGATGCTCTCGGCCGTGAAGCCCGCCTGGGTGAGAAAGAGCGAGAACGCCATCGTGAAGCAGCCCGCGTGCGCCGCGCCGATCAACTCCTCGGGGTTGGTGCCGGGACCGCCTTCGAAGCGCGAGGCGAAGCCATACGGCGCTTCCTTGAGCACGCCGGTTTGCGTGGAGATCGTGCCCTGACCGTCCTTGATGCCGCCGTGCCATTTTGCCGATGCCGTCTTTTGCATGATGTCGCTCCGCGAGGTGGGGTGAGGGACGTGCAGGGCGCGCAATTTGCGTACCGCCGCAAGCCCCGCGTGGTTGGGTTCAGGGTTGCTTCGGCGGCGTTTCGCCCGCGTACCAGGCGGCCGCCGCGTCGATTTCCTCGGGCGTCATGTTGCGCGCGATGTTGCGCATCTGCTCGGAAATGTCGTTATGGCGCGTGCCGTTCGCGAACGCGAGCAACTGCGCCTTGGTGTACGCGGCCGGCAGGCCGTCGAGCCACGGGCTGCCGATCTTGCTGTCCACGCCGCCGTGGCAGGCCGCGCACGCGGGAATATTGCGCAGCGGCGCGCCGTGCGCCACGATGGCGGGTGCGCCGCCATGCAGGTGCGCGATCGGCTGCAGCGAGGCGTAGTAGGCGGCGAGGTCGCGCATGTCCTCGTCGGACAGATCGCGCGCCATGGGCGACATCACCGCGTTCTGGCGGGCGCCGGTCTGGAAGTCGTGCAGTTCCTTGAAGACCACGATGGCGAACTGGCCCGCCAGATTCGGCGAATTGGCCATGCTGATGCCGCGCGGGCCATGGCACATCGTGCAGCGCAAGGCGAGCGTCGCGCCGCGGCCAACCGAGAGCGTCGTCGCGCCGTCGAGCATGTGCGGCGTCAGTTCGACCTGGCTCAGCTGGTAGCCCGGCGGCACCGCCGACCCGACCGGGTGCCACTCGCGCGGCACGCCGGCCGCGCTGCAGATCGCCGTCCAGATGCCCTGAAAATACGGGTCGCTCTTCGCGGAAGGCAGCCAGATGAAGCCGATCAGCACGGAGACGACGAACACGACGATCGCCGTGCCCACGCCCGCGCGAAACCACACATTGCGAAACGAGAACAGGCGTTCGTCGCTCATCGCTGTGCTCCAATCGGGATCGCGGGCACGGCCGTTTCGGGCGTCGCCAGCAGTTGCGCGATCGGGTAGCCATAGTTGGTGATCGTGAGCGCGATCATCAGCACGACCCACAGCCCGAAGCTATTGAGCGCCACCGGCAGCGTGGCCGACTCGTGCACCGGCTTGCTGAAGCGATATTCCTCGGGCGCGGCCGCCTCGCTGCGATGCCCCTGGAGCAGCACGGTGAAGAACAGCACCGCCGAGATCACGAGGATCAGTCCGCCAATGGCCGAGAGCACCACGAGTGCGCCCTGGCCCGCGAGCGCCGGGTCGCTGTAGTCGTAGTAGGCCATGCGCCGCGGCATGCCCATAAGGCCGACCAGGTGCCACGGAAAGGTCGTCACGATCATCCCGATGAACCACAGCCACAACTGCCAGCGCATGAGGCGCCAGTTGTTGAGCGCGCGGCCCGTGATCTGCGGCCACAGGTCGTAGGCGATGGCGAAATACATGATGACGATCGCGCCGCCATAGATCAGGTGAAAGTGGCCCGTGATCCACTGCGTGTTATGGATGGTCTGGTCGAGCTGGTAGCTCATGTTGATGAGGCCGCCCGCGCCGCCAAAGCCGAGCATGACGAACGAGAACGCCACGGCCAGCATTTGCGGGTTCTGCCACGGCAGCTTCGCGATCCAGCCGAACGGGCCCTTGCCGCCGCGCAGCCGCCCGGCGATTTCGACCGACGCGCAGATCGTGAACACGGTGAGCAGCGTGGGCACCGAGACGAGCGCCGTGAACACCGACTGCACGAACTTGAAGCCCGAGCCCACCTGCGGATCGGTGAAGAGGTGGTGCAGGCCGATCGGCATGGCCACCACGAGAAACAGGATGAACGAAATGCGCGCCATCACGTCGCTGTAGAGCCGGCCGCCAATCGCGCGCGGAATGATCGTGTAGTAGGCGATATAGGCGGGCACGAGCCAGAAGTAGACGATGGCGTGCAGGGTCCAGGAGAAGAACACGCGCGCGAGACCCGCGTCGATCGTATTGCGCCAGCCGAAGGCCACGGGCAGGATCTGGAACAGCACTTCGATGGCCGCGCCCACCGCGGTCCAGCCCCAGAGATACGCGCCCGCCGTGGTCGCGAACATGGCGAGCGGCAGGGGTTTGCCGCGATTCTCACGCTTCCATTTCGCGGTGTTTATGCCCATCAGCGCGACCCAGACCCACGAGCCCACCACGACGAGCACGACGCCCAGGTAATAGAACACGTTGCCGATCATCGGCGGGTAGAACGTATAGAGCACGGAGGCGAGGCCGAGCGCCACGGGTACCGAGGCCGTGACGGCGCCGAGCGCGAGCAGGATGAAGCCGAGCCAGGCCCACTTCACGCCCACGAGCGGGCGCTTGAGCGCCAGTTCGCTGACCGCGTAGCCGAAGCCCATGGCGATGAGCGTGGGAAACACGTAACCCATCACGGTGCCGTGTTCCGTGACCGAGCGGTAGTAAAGCTCGGGGTCGTTGAGCCAGGGGTGCAGCGGGCTGCGCACGAACATCTGCCACGCGCCGAGCAGCAGCGCCACGCCAAAGACGATGAACGCGAGCCAGAAGTGGGCGAGTACGAGTCGCTTGTTATTTAACACAGCTGAGTCTCCGCGCTGAATTGCCTGCCTGGTTCGCCATCTGCATGAAGGCGTCCTTGTCGATGACCTTCACGTGGGCCCACATGCCCTGGTGGCCAGTGCCGCAGTATTCGTGACACGGCATGAGGTGGTCGGCGGGTTTGTCGAAGGTCGTGCGGAACGTTGAGATGTAGCCCGGCTCGACCATCGAGTTCAGGTTGGTGTCGGTAACGAGAAAGCCGTGCACGACATCGGCGCTAGTCGCGCGAAACGTAATGGGCGTGTTCGCCGGGACGAGGATGCATTGCGGCGTGAACGAGTATTGCTGGGCGAGAATGCGCACCGTCACGGAGCCGTCGGTTTCCACGGCGCTGCCCAGGTTCGACTCGACGAATTCGCCGGACACGTGCAGCATTTCCGGATTGACGAGTTCCACGCGCGAGGGCGGCATCATGGCCCAGTGCAGGCCCGTAAACACCACCACGGCCACGAGCAGGGAGACGAACGCCACCATGACCGTCGCCCAGCGGCGCTCGACGCGCGCGGCGACTTCGGCACTGGCATGGTTATCGAGCGGATTCGACATGAGGCCGGCCTTTTCTTGTCTGTCTGAGCTATTGGATGACGCCGCGCGGCAGGAACACGACGAAGTAGAAGATGAACCAGAGCGCGGCCACGATCGCCGTGGCAATGCCCGCTACCGCGAGCGCGCCGCCCGGGCCGCTGGCCACGATCTCGTCGACCTGTTCATGTTGCGGGCGCTCGCCCGGTTGTTCGGGTACGGGAGTTTCGATCATCGCAGCCTCAGAAAAGCGGCGCGGAACGCAGCGCGTTCACTTCGTGTACGGAAACCGGCGTGCCGTGATTGCCCCACGCCGTGCGGATATACGTGACCACGGCCGCCACTTCTTCATCGGAGAGCGACTGCGCGAAAGGCGGCATGCCATAAGGCATGGGGTTCTTTCTCGTGCCCGGCGCATAGCCGCCATTGAGGACCATGCGGATGGGATTGACGGCCGAGTTCATCTGGATCGACTGGTTGTCGGCGAGCGGCGGGAAATGCGGCGGCTTGCCCTGGCCTTCGGTCGCGTGACACACCGCGCACTGCGACTCGTAGATCTTCTTGCCGAGCGGCACGAGGCGGGCGGCTTCCTCCGTCACGAAGGTGCTCTTGGGCGACTTGTCGACCTCGTTGTTGCGGCCCGGCAGCGACTTCAGATACACGGCCACGGCGCGCACGTCGTCTTCGGTGAGGTACTGGAAGCTGTCATAGACCACTTCGGCCATCGGGCCGTACACGGCGCCGCGCTTCGACACGCCCGCGTGCAGCAGATCGACGATGTCCTCGATGCTCCAGTCGCCAAGGCCCGCTTCCTTGTTCGAGGTGAGCGAAGGCGCGTACCAGTTCTGCACGGGAATCAGACCGCCCTCGAACGCCTTCGAGGGCGAGTTGCCGCCCAGCGCGTTGATGGCCGTGTGGCACATCGTGCAGTGGCCGAGGCCTTCCACGAGATAGGCGCCGCGATTCCATTCGGCGGACTGCTTCGGGTCGGGCTTGAACTCGCCCTGGCGGAAGAACAGCGTGCGCCAGCCGAGCAGCAGCGCGCGCTTGTTATACGGGAAGCGCAGGTCGTGCGCGCGGTTCTCCTTGCGCACGGGCTGGGTGGAGAGCAGGTACGCGAAGATGGCGTCCGAGTCCGCGCGCGTGACCTTGGTATATGACGCGAACGGCATGGCCGGATAGAGCAGCGTGCCGTCGCGCGACTTGCCCTCGTGCAGCATGCGGTAGAACTCGTCGGCGGTCCACGAGCCGATGCCGAAGGTCTTGTCCGACGAGATGTTCGGCGTGTAGAGCGTGCCGAACGGCGTTTCCATCGGACGCCCGCCGCCGAACATCTGCTCGGAAGGCACGGTGTGGCACGCAATGCAGTCGCCGGCGCGCGCGAGATATTCGCCGCGCGCGATCAGTTCGGCGTTGCTCGCCACCGGCTTCGCGTTGGCCGTGGCTGCCGCTGCGGCGGCGCTCGCCGCGTCCGCTGCGTTCGCGCTGGGCGCGGCCGTTTGTGCGAGCGCGACCGCGGCGCCCATGCAGAGCGTGGCGGCCGCGAGCGAGAGGCGCGTCGCGAGTGGCTTTGACGATGACGGGAGAAGGGATCGAAGTCTGCGCACGTCGAGGCCCCGGCTAGTTATGGACGCTGCCGCACGCGAGCGGCAGCGGCGAGGCCGCCGCCGGCGTCGTATCGGTGGGCGCGGGTTGCGACGAGAGCCAGGCCGCGATCGCGGTGATGTCGCGGTCGGCGAGACGGGTGGCGATGTCGTGCATGCAGTCGGGCGCAGCGGCGCGGCGCGTGCCGTAGCGGAACGCGCCGAGCTGCGCGCTGATGTAGTTCGCATGCAGGCCCACGAGGCCCGGAATGGCCGGCTGCATGCCCGTGAGCGAGGCGCCATGGCAGCCTGCGCAGGCGGGCACGTTACGCTTGCTGTCGCCGTTCATGACGAGCGTTTTGCCGAGCGCGAGCGTGGCGGCGTCGACCGTGGGTTTGGCGGGCGGCGGATAGGGCGGGTGCTGCTGCGAGAAGAATTCCGCGATCTGCTTGAGGTAGGCGTCGGGCAAATACGCCAGCAGATAGTTCATGGGCGGGTAGCTGCGGCCGCCGTCGCGGAAGGCGACGAGCTGGTTGAACAGATAGCCCGCCGGCTTGCCCGCGAGACGCGGAAAGTAGTCGTTGTCGGTGCCTTCGCCGTGTGCGCCGTGACAGGCCGCGCAACCCATCACGCGGGCCTGCATCGTGTCAGGCGCGGGCTCGGCGGGCGGCGCCGCGAAGAGCGGCGCCCATGGCAGCGCGAGCGCAAGGATGAGTAAGGCGATGCGGGTTCTCAATGATTCCCTCGTTGCGGATGGTAACGACACAAACGCGTTGCGATTCGATATCAGTTGAGGCGTCGTCCGTGGGGGATTCTCATTGTCCAAGACGGTCGGGCGCGCACCTTTTCGAGGAGATTATCGGAGAACGCCGACTTGTGCAGCCAGGATGTGCAAATAAATTCGCCGGATTATTGCAGTGCGATATGTTTGCTAACACAACGATGTGCGGTTCTCCCCGCGGGTCGGCGCGTCGCGAATTGCATTGGAATGCGAAATAAAGTAAGGATCGTTCACGGAGCGATTTCGTGTGGTGTCCGGGCCTGCACAGGTGGCGTCCATCATGCGGTCGTAGGATGTCCCTGGTCGCATGCGTGCGTGCTTTTCCGGTGGTTGTCCGACAACGTATAATGCAACATGACTTACGCACGCATATCGAGCCAAGGAGATCCACATGGCGGAGTCGCTTGCCACGCCCATCGCCGCGCGTAGCCGCAATCTCGCCGAGCAGGTCGTCAACTTCATCAGCGCGCAGATCGCCGCGCGCGCGCTCAAGCCCGGCGACAAGCTGCCCACCGAAAGCAACCTCATGACGCAACTGGGCGTGAGCCGCACGGTGGTGCGCGAGGCCATCTCGCGTCTGCAAGCCATGTCGGTGATCGAAACGCGTCACGGCATTGGCAGCTTCGTGCTGGAGCCGCGCCGCGAGCCGCTCGATCTCGACGTCGTGCCGGCCAGCACGCTGGACGACGTGCTTTCCGTGCTGGAGCTGCGCATCAGTCTCGAAACGGAGGCCGCGGGCCTTGCCGCCCAGCGTGCGAGCGAGCGCGACCTGGCCGGCATGCGCGCCGCGCTCGACACGCTCGACGTCGTCATCCGCACGGGCGGCGACAGCTCGGGCGCCGACCTCGAATTCCACATCTCGGTGGCGCGCGCCACGGGCAACCGCTATTTCGTCGACATCCTCACGCAGATGGGCGCGGCGTTGATCCCGCGCCGTCGCGTCGATTCGGCTGGCATCGCGCATCGCGATCCGCAGGCTTACGCCGAGCTGGTGAACCGCGAGCACGAGAGCATTTTCGACGCCATCGCCCGTCACGATTCCGAAGGCGCACGCGCGGCCATGCGCATGCATCTTTCGAGCAGCCGCGAGCGGCTGCGCCGCGCGGCGGCCGAGTCCGGCGAAAGGGCATAGCGCGTTGCAGCGCGTAGCGTGCATCGAAAAACAGCGGCCGCAGGTTGAACTGCAGCCGCTGTTTTCATTTGCGATGCGCGCAAGGCGCTGATGAGGCAACTCAGCCGCGCATCATCTCGCCGTTCTTGCGCCGCCAGAGATCGAGCGGATTGGCGTCCGCCAGTGCCTGCGGCAGCAGCTCGGCCGGGAAGTCCTGATAACACACCGGCCGCAGGAAGCGTTCCATCGCGCTCGTGCCAACCGACGTCGCGCGGCTATCGGAGGTGGCCGGGAACGGGCCGCCGTGCACCATCGCGTGCGTGACTTCCACGCCGGTCGGGAAGCCGTTCACGAGCAGGCGGCCGGCCTTGCGTTCGAGTATCGGCACGAGGCGCATCGCGGCGGGCACGTCGGTGCGGTCCATCTGGATCGTCGCGGTGAGCTGGCCCGCGAAGTGCTCGGCCACGGCGAGCAGTTCGGCTTCGTCCTTGCAGCGCACGAGCGTCGAGGCCGGGCCGAACACTTCGTCTTCGAGGGCGGGCTGCGCGAGGAAGGTTTGCGCGTCCGTCACGAAGAGGGCGGCGAACGCCTGGTTCGGGCCGCTCGCGCTCTGGCCTTGCGCGAGGGCGCTGACGCCCTGGGTTTCGGCCAGCCGCCGCGCGCCTTCTTCATACGCCGCATGGATGCCCGCCGTGAGCATGGTCTGCGCGGGCTTGACGCCTAGCGCCTGCGCGGCGGCCTGCGCGAACTGGTCGAGCGCCGGACCTTCGATGCCGATTGCCAGACCCGGATTCGTGCAGAACTGACCCGCGCCGAGCACGAGCGAATCGACGAAGCCCTGCGCGATGGCCGCGCCACGCGCCGCGAGCGCCTCGGGCAGCAGGAACACGGGATTGATGCTGCTCATTTCCGCGTAGACCGGAATGGGCTCAGGCCGGTTCGCGGCGATGCGCATGAGCGCCGTGCCGCCCGCGCGCGAGCCGGTGAAGCCCACGGCCTTGATGGCCGGGTGCGCAACGAGCGCCTCGCCCACGGTGCGCCCCGCGCCGACGATGAGCGAGAACACGCCCTCGGGCAGTCCCATCTCCTGCACGGCCTGCTGGATCACGCGGCCCACCATCTCCGAGGTGCCGAGGTGCGCGCCGTGCGCCTTGACGATGACCGGGCAGCCCGCCGCCAGCGCCGCGGCCGTGTCGCCGCCCGCCACCGAGAACGCGAGCGGGAAGTTGCTCGCGCCGAACACGGCGACCGGGCCGAGCGCGATTTTCTGCAGACGCAGGTCGGCGCGCGGCAGCGGCTTGCGTTCGGGCAGGGCGGCGTCGAGCGTGGGCGTGAGCCACAGTCCCTGGCGCACTTCCTGTGCGAACAGCTTGAGTTGACCGACGGTGCGGCCGCGCTCGCCTTCGAGGCGCGCCTTGGGCAGGCCGGTTTCCGCGTGGGCGCGTTCGGTGAGCGCGTCGCCGAGCGCGGCGATGCCGTCGGCGATACGTTCGAGGAACGCCGCGCGCACGGCGAGGGGTAGCGTGCGGTAGGCGTCGAACGCCTCTGCGGCGAGCTTGCAGGCGGCGTCGACGTCGGCGGCCGTGCCGCTGCCGAAGGCCGGTGCGGGGATCGCTTCGCCCGTGGCGGGATTGAAAGCCGCGAGCGGCTTTTCCGAGCCGCGCACCGCGCGGCCTCCAATGAGCATGTCGCCAGTGATTTGCATATCGTCTCCGAGCATCGTTGCAGTGAGTTAAGTCATCGTACAACCATAATACGCCAGTTCATCGCCGCCGCCCACCCGCGGCAGGCACCTGTACCAGACAAAGAGCGCTGCAGGCGCGCCAATTCGAGCTTTATCGGTTATGATTCCCGTTCCGGAGCAGGGTAAACACGACATTGGCTCCCTCGACAGCCGAGCTTAAAATGTCATCAGACAACGTACCACGACACATCTAATCCGCGCGCCGCCAGCGCCTGAAGGAGACAACCCCGATGTCCGTCCCTGCCAACCGTTATGAGGACCTGCTGGAGTCAGCCAGCGCGAAGGTCCTGCGGCACGTGCTCCCGCTCTTCCTCATCATGTTCATCGCGAACTATATCGACCGTGTGAATGTCGGCTTCGCCGGCGCGCACATGAAAGCCGATATCGGTCTTTCGGCGGCGGCGTATGGGTTCGGCGCGGGGCTGTTCTTCGTGGGCTATGCGATTTTCGAGGTGCCGTCCAACATCCTCATGCAAAAGTATGGCGCACGCGCCTGGCTCACGCGCATCATGGGTACGTGGGGCGTCGTGGCGGCCGCCATGGCGTTCGTGCACAACGACACCTCGTTCTACGTGCTGCGGTTTCTGCTGGGCGTTGCCGAAGCCGGTTTCTTTCCCGGCGTGATCTATTACTTCGCGCAGTGGCTGCCGCAGAAAGAACGCGGCAAGGCGGCGGCGGTGTTTCTCGCAGGCTCGGCGTTCGCCTCGGTGCTCTCGGGTCCGATCACGGGCGCGCTGCTTTCCGTGCGCGGCCTGGGTCTCGCGGGCTGGCAGTGGATGTTCCTGATCGAAGGCGGCTTTTCCATCGTGCTGTGCGGCGTGAGCTGGGTGTTCCTGAAGTCGCGCATTCGCGATGCCCACTGGCTCACGAGCGACGAGCAGGGCGCGCTCGAAACGTACCTGGTGCGCGAGCAGGCCGAGCGCGAAGCCGCCACGGGCGCGCACGTGCCGGTGCTGCGCCTCTTGAAGGACCCGCAGATCGTGCTGTTCTGCTTCCTCTACTTCGCCATCCAGCTCACGATCTACGCGGCCACGTTCTGGCTGCCCACGATCATCCGCAAGATGGGCGGCCTCACCGACTTCCAGGTGGGCCTCTACAACGCCATTCCGTGGCTGATCGCCATCGTCGCGATGTACTGCTTCGCGCTGCTCTCGGCGAAGTACCGCTTCCAGCAGGCGTGGCTTGCCGTCGCACTCGTGATCGCGGCCTGCGGCCTGTTCGCTTCGACGTCGTCGGACCCGGTGTTCTCGTTCGTGGCGATCTGCTTCTCGGCCATCGGCTTCAAGGCGGCTTCGTCGCTGTTCTGGCCGATGCCGCAAGGCTATCTCGACACCCGCGTGGCCGCCGGCGTGATCGCGCTCATCAATTCGCTCGGCAACCTGGGCGGGTTCTTCGCGCCGGCCACCTTCGGCTATCTTCAACAGCATACGGGCTCGATTACGGGCGGCCTCTACGGCCTTGGCGTGACCTCGCTGATTGCCGCCGCCGCCGCGTTCCTCGCCCGTAACAAGCCGTCGCGCCGTGCCTTCGCCGACGATTCGGTCCGCAGCGGCGCGCACTGAGCCCGCGCGCAACCCTCAATCGAGAAGGAAACCCACACCATGAACCAGCCGAACCCCGAACGCTTCTTCGTCTACGTCGCGAATTCGAAAGACGGCGACATTGGCGTGTTCCATCTCGATGCGCGCAATGGCGCGCTCACGCCGCAAGCGCGCGTGGCCGCGCAGGACAACGTGATGCCGATGGCGCTCTCGCCCGATCGCCGCCGCCTTTACGCGGCCACGCGCGGTGCGGACAAGCGCATCAACGACTACGCCATCGACGCGCAAAGCGGCAGTCTTGCGCCGCGCGTGCAGACGCCGATCGAATCGAGCCTCGCGTATCTGTGTGCCGAGCCGAAGGGGCGTTTCCTGCTGGGCGCTTCGTACGGCGAGCATCGCCTGAGCCTGTATGGCGCGCAGGATCTCGAGAATGGGCATGGCGCGCCGCTGCAGGTGATCGGCGAGATCGAGCATGCGCACGCCGTGATCGTTTCCGCCGACGGGCGCTTCGCCTATGCGTCGTCGCTCGGCAGCGACCGCGTGTTTGTTTTCGCGCTGGAAGACGCGGGGCGCCTCGTCGAGACCGGCACGGTCGATCTCGGGGCGGGCTTCGGTCCGCGGCATCTGCGCTTTTCGCCCAACGGCGACGTGCTGTACGTGCTGAGCGAATTCCGCGCGACGGTGGCGGCTTTCGCGCGCGACGCCGCCACGGGCAAGCTCACGGCGCTGCACGTCTCGCCGCGCGCGCCGGTGCTCGCGCATCTGAACGACGGCTTTGCGCGCCCGAGCCCCACGGACCCCGTGCAGCCCGACCCCGCCGTGCTCGCGAAGCTCGTCTGGGCCGCCGACATCCACGTCTCGCCCGATGGGCGCTTCGTCTATGTGTCCGAGCGCACGACGAGCCAGATACTCACGCTGCGCGTCTCCCAGGACGGCGCGCTCGATTACGTGGGCGCGACCGCGACCGAGACGCAGCCGCGCGGTTTTCGCATCGACCCGACGGGCCGTTTTCTCGTGGCGTGCGGAGAAAAATCGCAACACGTGTCGGTCTACGCGATCGATGCGGCGAGCGGCGCGCTCACACCCGTCTCGCGCGGCGAGGGCGGCAACGGTGCGAACTGGGTGGAGATCGTTGCCGCCAGCGCTTGACCGGTTCAACCCAAAGTTTCGATTGTCAGGGCCAAGCGCCGCACTTTTACAGGTAATCCGTTCATGTCTACACAAACCGTTCAACCGAACGCCACGCCCGTTGTGACCGAGTTGCGCGTCGTGCCCGTGGCGGGCCGCGACAGCATGCTCCTGAACCTCTCCGGCGCGCACGGTCCGTTCTTCACGCGCAACGTCGTGCTGCTGCGCGACAGCGCGGGCAACACCGGCATCGGCGAAGTGCCGGGCGGCGAGGCGATCCGCAAGACGCTCGAAGACGCGCGCGCGTTCGTGGTCGGCCAGTCCATCGGCAATATGCAGTCGGTGCTCAATACCGTGCGCAAGCAGTTCGCCGATCGCGACTCGGGCGGCCGCGGCCTGCAGACCTTCGACCTGCGCACCACGATTCACGCGGTCACGGCGCTCGAAGCCGCGCTGCTCGATCTGCTCGGCCAGCATTTGAACGTGCCCGTTGCCGCGCTGCTTGGCGAAGGCCAGCAGCGCAGCGAAGTGGAGATGCTCGGCTACCTGTTCTTCATTGGCGATCGCAACAAGACCGATCTCGCCTACGCGAGCGGCGCCGATGGCCGCGACGACTGGGAGCGTCTGCGCACCGAAGAGGCGATGACGCCGGAAGCCGTCGTGCGCCTGGCCGAAGCCGCGCAAGCGCGCTACGGCTTCAACGACTTCAAGCTCAAGGGCGGCGTGCTGGCGGGCGACGCGGAAATGGAAGCGGTCACGGCGCTGGCCGAGCGTTTTCCCGAAGCGCGCGTGACGCTCGACCCGAACGGCGCGTGGTCGCTCGCGGAAGCCATCCGCCTGTGTCGCGACAAGCATGACGTGCTCGCCTACGCGGAAGATCCGTGTGGCGCAGAGAACGGCTATTCGGGCCGCGAAGTGATGGCGGAATTCCGCCGCGCCACCGGCCTGCCCACGGCCACCAACATGATCGCGACCGACTGGCGCCAGATGGGCCACGCGATTCAGCTGCAATCGGTGGACATTCCGCTCGCCGACCCGCACTTCTGGACCATGCAGGGCTCGGTGCGCGTGGCGCAGATGTGTAACGACTGGGGCCTCACGTGGGGCTCGCACTCGAACAACCACTTCGACATTTCGCTCGCGATGTTCACGCATGCAGCCGCCGCGGCGCCCGGCAAGATCACGGCGATCGACACGCACTGGATCTGGCAGGACGGCCAGCGCCTCACGCGCGAGCCGCTGCAGATCGTGGGCGGCAAGGTGCAGGTGCCGCACAAGCCGGGCCTCGGCATCGAAATCGACATGGACGCGCTGGAAAAGGCGCACGCGCTCTACAAGGAGCACGGCCTCGGCGCGCGCGACGACGCGATCGCCATGCAATACCTCATTCCCAACTGGAAATTCGACAACAAGCGTCCGTGCCTCGTGCGCTGAACGCCGTCTTCGACTGAACACCTCTACTGACTTCGCAACAGGATCAAGACCATGACCACGCCGCAAGAACTCAAGCAAATCGTCTCCGAAGGCCTGCTTTCGTTCCCCGTGACCGACTTCGACGCGCAAGGCAACTTCCGCGCGAGCACCTACGCCGAGCGCCTCGAATGGCTGGCCCCGTATGGCGCGAGCGCGCTGTTCGCGGCGGGCGGCACGGGCGAATTCTTCTCGCTCACGAAGAGCGAATACTCGCAGGTCATCAAGACCGCCACCGAAACCTGCAAGGGCAAGGTGCCGATTCTCGCGGGCGCGGGCGGCGCGACGCGCGTGGCCATCGAATACGCGCAGGAAGCCGGGCGCAACGGCGCGCAGGGCATTCTGCTGATGCCGCACTACCTCACGGAAGCGTCGCAGGAAGGCATTGCCGCACACGTGGAGCAGGTCTGCAAGGCCGTGCCGAAGATGGGCGTGATCGTCTACAACCGCGCCAATTCGAAGCTCAACGCCGATATGCTCGAGCAGCTCGCGGACCGCTGCGAGAACCTCATCGGCTTCAAGGACGGCGTGGGCGAGATCGAGGCGATGGTGACGATCCGCCGCCGTCTTGGCGACCGTTTCTCGTACCTGGGCGGCCTGCCCACGGCCGAAGTCTACGCAGCGGCATACAAGGCACTGGGCGTGCCCGTGTATTCGTCGGCGGTGTTCAACTTCATTCCGAAGACGGCCATGCAGTTCTACCGTGCGATTGCCGCCGACGACCACGCGACGGTGGGCAAGCTCATTGACGAATTCTTCCTGCCGTACCTCGCCATTCGCAATCGCCGCGCGGGCTACGCGGTGAGCATCGTGAAGGCGGGCGCGAAGCTCGTGGGCCGCGACGCGGGCCCGGTGCGCGCGCCGCTCACCGACCTCACGGAAGAGGAAGTAGCGCAGCTCGACGTGCTGATCAAGAAGCTCGGCGCGCAGTAACGCTGTTGGTGTTCACGCCATGCTCGCGCCAGCCGGCGCGCGCGGCATGTCTGCTTGCGACAGGGCCGTTGCGGCCCTGTTTGCGGATGAAGGGCGAATTCGCTCGGTCAGGCGTTGTCGCCGAACAGGTCCAGATTGGCGCGCTCGCGCTTTTTGCCGTCATTGCCTTCGGTCTTGCGGGCGCGGCGCGCGCCCTTTTCGCGGCGCGGTTTGCCAAACACCTCGTCGGGCGTGAAGCCGAATTCGGCGATTGCCGCGCGCACGTTGGCCAGTGCCTCGTGCGCCGCTTCGGCGCGCACCGCTTCGATGCGCTCGTCGAGTTCGCGCTTCTGGGCGAGCAATTCGCGGTAGGTAGCCATCGATAATTCTTGTCGAGTGAAAACGAGCCGCTGATTTTACGCGTTGTGCAGGCTTCGCGTGGGCTTTACACCGCAATTTCCGGCATCAAAGATACGCGGCGAGCAGCGCCACCACGACGCCGGATAACCCCATCAGCAAGGCCGCGAGCCAAAGCGACCCGTGCGCGGGCGCGCGCACCGAGGCGGGCAGGCGTTTTTTGCCGCTCACCATCGGGCCGACCAGATTGTGGCCTTTCACGAGCGCATAGACCGCAATCGCGCACACGTGCAGCACGACCGCTGCCGCGAGCAGATCCCAGCCCCACGCGTGCAGGCCGGCGATCGCGTTGGCGATTTTTGCGGGCACGATTTCGCTGAGCGGGCCTTCGTCGGCGATGTCGTTGTTGTCGTAGAGACCGGTGAGCGTTTCGACCAGCAGCAACGCGAGCAGCAGCAGAACCATCCAGCCGCCGGCCGCGTTGTGGCCCACCTGGACGTCGGGCTCGCGCCGCCACAGATGGCGCAGATGCTCGATCGCCTTGCGCGGCGAGGCGACGAAATGCGAGAAGCGCGCGGTCTCGCTGCCGAAGCACCCCCACAGGATGCGAAACAGCACGAGCGCGAGCAGCGTCTCGCCGAGGCGCACGTGCATCTGCATCCAGTTCATGCGCTGTGTGACGTAAGCGGCCGCCACGAGCACGACGGTCAGCCAGTGGAAAAGCCGCGTGGGCAGGTCCCAGACAGGCACGCGCCGCTCAGGGCGATCGGGGTGCTCGGGACGGTCGCGGGTTGCGGATGTCGTGGGGTTCATGATTCGAGGCGGGCGGCCGGGCGTAGCGCTCAAAGGCATCATAGGCCAGGAATGCGCGCGCGATGTATGGCGCAACCCGCTCAACTGCGATGCCCTCAGCGGTTACGTGGCGTCGCGCGGCGACTTCGGCGATACTTGCCGCTCGCCTTACATCCCTTGCAAGCCGATTCCGCAGATGGAAAAAAACCGACTCGAAGCATTCAGCGATGGCGTGCTCGCCATCATCATCACCATCATGGTGCTGGAACTCAAGGTGCCGCATGGCGACGATCTTGCTGCGCTCGCGCCGCTCTGGCCGGTTTATCTGAGCTATGTGTTGAGCTTCATCTACGTGGGTATCTACTGGAACAACCATCACCACATGCTGCAGGTGGCGCGCCGCGTGAACGGGTCGGTGCTCTGGGCCAACCTGCATCTGCTGTTCTGGCTTTCGCTGTTGCCGTTCACCACGGGCTGGATGGGCGAGAACGAGTTCGGGCGCTGGCCGACCGCGCTCTACGGCATCAACCTGCTGTTCTGCGCGCTGGCTTACGTCGTGCTGCAATTCACGCTGGTGCGCTATCACGGGACGCAAAGCCCGCTTGCCATTGCGCTGGGCAATGACGTGAAGGGCAAGATTTCACCGGCGCTGTATCTGGCGGGGTTTGCGCTCGCGGCGTTCGACTATCCGCGCATTGGCGCGGCCTTCTACTTCATCGTGGCGTTGCTCTGGCTCGTGCCCGATCGACGCATGGAGCGGCTCGCCCTCGCGGCCGGCGAAAAGAAGGAAGAGTAAACGGCACTGGGGCCGGCGCGCATGCGGCCGGCCCCTTCGAGCATCACATCGTCATCAGCCTGCCAGGTGCTTGCGCTTGGCGAGTTCCTGAGCCTTGGCATAGTCGGCCTGGATCACAGGCAGGCCTTCCGTGGCGGCCTTCTTGAGGCCCGCATCGCGGCCCGAGGCGATCTCCGCCTGGAATGCCGAAAGCGTCTTCTGCTGGCCGGCCAGCGCGACCTGCTCGATATACGTCTTGTCGAAGTCCGCGCCGCGCAGATCGTTGATGCTGCTGATCACCGCCGCATCCGGGTCGTTGCGCGGCACGTCCACGCCGCGCGGGCTCGCCGCGCGCATCGAGTCGGACAGCTTCGAATAGTCGGCCACCAGTTTTTCCGCAAAGGCCTTCACTTCGCGATCGGTCGAGCGCGAGTCGGCAATGCGCGCGGCATCGCGCTGCGTGGCGACGGTTTGCGTGCCGTCCGCGATGAAGGCCTTGTCAGCTTCGTGAAGCTTGCCGGGTGCGGCCGAAGTCGAGGCAGAAGCCGCGGAAGGCGCGGGGGTCTGCGCATGGGCGCTCAGCGTAACGGCGCAAAGGCTGGCGGCCGAAGCCGCGATGAGCGAGGCAAGCGAGAGGCGAGTCATGTGAACTCCTTTCTGCGTAGTTGGTATCGATTGCACGCGCAGGGCCTTGCGTAATGCGGCTTTCCGTGCTCTGCGCGGG
This sequence comes from Paraburkholderia sp. CNPSo 3281, assembly GCF_024206515.1. Classification (NCBI taxonomy): domain Bacteria; kingdom Pseudomonadati; phylum Pseudomonadota; class Betaproteobacteria; order Burkholderiales; family Burkholderiaceae; genus Paraburkholderia; species Paraburkholderia sp. CNPSo 3281. The sequence continues at coordinate 26,447 of NZ_JAMBPS010000055.1, forward strand.
ACCGTTGTGGCGTGGCGCCTTGCTGCTCAACGGTCTGGGGAATTCTATGAAGTCGCTCGCCGTTCAGGTGAAACGATTGCTTCGCTTGTGTAACGGTTGGTAAGAGAGCATGCGACAGAAATAACGATCGGCGTATTCACATCGACGTCATGCGTTTATGCCAATACGGCGTTTTCCATTCGCGTCAACCGGAGCACAATGTCCCTCGCGCTATCGTTGCCGCTACTGCGAAAAGTCCCACGATCTGGGCACGAACGCGGTTTGAGTCTCACGAGCTTGCGCATCAGCGCACGCAAAAAAACGTAGGCCAACGAGGAGGAGACAGGATGGACGACGAGCTGGTTGCAACCGCATCCACCACAAAATCGACTGCCGCAGCCACCACCGCCGCGAATTTTCGCTGGCGCGTGCTGATCTGGCTGCTGTTTGGCGGCATCATCAACTACCTCGATCGCGCGAATCTCGCGATCGCCGCGCCCGGCATGATTCACGACCTCGGGCTCACGCGCACGCAGATCGGCCTGCTGGGCACCGTGTTCGCCTGGACCTACGCCGTAATGCAGTTGCCGGCAGGCTGGATCATCGACCGCTTCGGCGCGAAGCGCGCCTATGCAGTGGGCATGATCTGGTGGAGCGTGGCGACGTGGCTCACCGGCGTGGTCGGCTCGATCTCGGGCCTCATCGTCATGCGCGTGCTGCTCGCCGTGGGCGAGGCGCCGTGCTGGCCGACCTCCGCGAAGATCACGGCCGCGTGGTTTCCCGCCAAGGAGCGCGGCTTCGCCACCGGCATCTGGGATTCGTCGTCGAAGTGGGGGCCCGCGCTCGCGCCCGCCGTGCTCGTTGCGTTGATGATCGCGTTCGGCTGGCGCTCGCTCTTTCATGTGACGGGCGCCATCGGCATCGTTTTCGCCGTGCTGTTTCTGTTTCTCTATCGCAACCCCGCGCAAAGCAAGCGGCTCACGCGCGAGGAATTTGCGTATATCGAAACGGGCGGCGGCGGCCACGAGCGCTCGCTCACCACCGCGCCCATTCGCTGGCGCGCGCTATTCGCTTCGCGCAGCGTTTGGGGCATGATCTTCGGCTACTTCTGCGCGATCTGGCTGTGGAATATCTTCCTCGTGTTCCTGCCGCTCTATCTGCTCGATCGCTTTCATATTTCGTTCGCACAACTGGGCATCTACGCGAGCATTCCGTGGTTCGGCGGCGCGGCGGGTGAGATCGCCGCGGGCTGGATCGCGAAGAAACTCGTGGATCGCCACGTGGCTTCGCCCATGGTCGCCAAGCGCATGCTGATCGTGGTGGGCGCCATTGGCGCGGGCGTGTGCGCGGCGGCGCTGCCACTCGCCGGCACGATAGGCGCGAGCGTCGCGCTGATGACGCTGGGGCTGGCGTTCATCGCCGCCACCATCGGCAACGCGTGGGCGCTCGCGGCGGACATCGCCCCGTCTTCGATGGTCGCTTCCGTGAGCGCGATCCAGAACTTCGGCGGCTATTTCGGCGGGGCGTTCTCGCCGGTCGTGGCGGGCTTTATCGTCGACCGCACGGGATCGTACTCGCTGGCGTTCATCATGGGCGGCGCGATCGCAGCCTGCGCGGCGCTGTTCTACTGGTTCATGGCGCGCAGCACGGTGGGCCAGTCCGCGGACGCAGCTTGAGGAGATCAACGTGAACGCCTACGAACGCTTTCCCTGGCGCGCGCTATACGACGCCGGGATCGAGCCGAATCCTCGCCAGGACTATACGAACGGTCTCGACATGTTCGCGGCGGCGCTCGCTCGCGCGCCGCACGAAAGCGCGCTGCTTTACTTCGACGGCAGGCTCGACTGGCAGGCGCTCGACGCATGGAGCGACCGCATCGCCTGCTTGCTGCTGGACGAAGGCGTGCAGCGAGGCGACCGTGTGGCGCTCTATCTGCAGAACGTGCCGCAGTTCGTGATGGCCTTGCTCGGCATCTGGAAGGCGGCCGCCGTGATGGTGCCGGTCAATCCGATGAACCGCGCGCGCGAACTGAGACTGTTGCTCGACGATTCGCAAACGCGCGTGCTGATCTGCGACGCCGCGCTCGAAGGCGAAGTCGTTCGCGAAGTGATGGCGAGTATCGAAGCCGAAGGCAAAGCCGCGCCGCGCGTACTCACGACGCGCGCGCGTGCGCTGCAAACACGCGACGATCCACGCGTGTTCGGTGCACAGCGCGAGCCAAGCGGGGCAGGCGAGGGCGCACGCGATCTTTTGCAGGCAGCGCAGGCCGTGCAGCCAGGGCGCAAGCCGCCGCCGGTCGCGCTGGCGGCGAGCGACGCCGCCATGCTCGTCTATACCTCGGGCACAAGCGGCCGCCCGAAAGGCGCGATCTGCACGCACGGCAACTTCGCGTTCAATTCGCAGACCTACCGCGATTTCTGCGGCCTGCGCGAAGGCGGCCCGATACTCGGCGTCGCGCCGCTCTTTCACATTACCGGCCTGGTTGGTCACATCGGCGCGGCGTGGATTGCGCGGGCACCGCTCATTCTCACGCACCGCTTCGACCCGGCGGCCACGCTCGACGCCATCGAGGAACACCGCGCGGAATTCACGATTGGCGCGATCACCGTGTTCATCGCGCTGCTGCATCACGCCGATGCGACCCGCGAGCAACTCGCGACGCTCACGAAGATCTATTCGGGCGGCGCACCCATCGCGCCCAGTGTGGTGGAGGCGTTTCGCGCGAAGTTCGGCCACGTGATCCGCGGCGCGTATGGGCTCACCGAAACGAATTCGCCCACGCACATGGTGCCGCTCGCGCGGACGGCGCCCGTCGATTCGCGCAGCGGCGCGCTGGCCATGGGCGTGCCCGTGCCGGGCGCCGAAGCGGCGATCGTCGACGATGACGGTCACAGCATCGCTGCCGGTGAAACGGGCGAAATCGTTTGCCGCGGACCGATGGTCGTGCCCGGCTACTGGAACAACGCGGCGGAGACGGCCAATGCGTTCCGTGGCGGCTGGTTCCATACCGGTGACGTCGGCTTCATGGACGAAGCGGGCTGGTTCTATCTCGTCGACCGCAAGAAAGACATGATCAATGCGGCCGGATACAAGGTCTGGCCACGTGAAGTGGAAGACGTGCTTTACGGCCATCCCGCCGTGCGGGAAGCTGCCGTGGTGGGCGTGCCCGATCCGTATCGCGGAGAGACCGTGAAAGCCGTCGTGAGCCTGCGTGCGGGCACGGTGGCCGACGCAGCGGAACTGATCGCGTTTTGCAAGGCGCGCATGGCTGCGTACAAATACCCGCGCATCGTCGAGTTCCGCGACGAATTACCGAAGACGGCCACTGGGAAGATCTTGCGGCGGGAATTGCGGTAATGGTTGCGCGGGCAACTTGATGAGGTCGAAGACTGATGCGCCCCGAGACTGGCTCGGGGCGCGTGACACGACTCGCTAACGGGCTAGCGGGCGTGCGCTTCGGTGCCTTATTGCACCAGGCTGCGCAGCGCCCTGGCGGCAGCGACCATGTTGGTCAGCGCCGGAATCACCTCGGCCCACTGACGCGTCTTCAGCCCGCAGTCAGGGTTGACCCACAGGCGTTCTGCCGGAATGCGCCCGGCGGCCTTCTGCATCAGTTGCACGATGTGCGCTTCGGTCGGGATGTTCGGCGAGTGTATGTCGTACACGCCGGGCCCGATTTCGTTCGGATACTTGAAGTTGTCGAACGCGTCGAGCAGTTCCATGTCCGAGCGCGAGGTCTCGATCGTAATGACGTCCGCATCCATATCGGCGATCGACGCGATGATGTCGTTGAACTCCGAATAGCACATGTGGGTGTGGATCTGCGTTTCGTCTTCCACGCCGTTCGCCGTGATGCGGAACGATTCCACAGCCCAGCGCAGATACTCGCCCCACTGCGCGCGGCGCAGCGGCAGACCTTCGCGCAGCGCGGCCTCGTCGATCTGGATCACGCCCACGCCGGTCTTTTCCAGGTCGAGCACTTCTTCGCGAATGGCGAGCGCGAGCTGGTAGCACGAGACCGAACGCGGCTGGTCGTCACGCACGAAGGACCAGTTGAGAATCGTCACGGGGCCGGTGAGCATGCCCTTCATGGGCTTGTTCGTGAGCGACTGCGCATAGGTGATCCACTCCACCGTCATCGCCTTCGGGCGGCTGATGTCGCCGAACAGAATGGGCGGCTTCACGCAGCGCGAGCCATACGACTGCACCCAGCCGAACTGGCTGAACGCGTAGCCGTCGAGCTGCTCGCCGAAGTATTCGACCATGTCGTTGCGCTCGGCTTCGCCGTGCACGAGCACGTCGAGACCCAGTTGCTCCTGCTCACGCACGCTACGCTCGATTTCGGTGCGCATGGCGGCCTGGTAGCCCGCGTTGTCGAGCGCGCCGCTCTTGAACTGGCTGCGCGCCTGGCGGATTTCCGCCGTTTGCGGGAAGGAGCCGATTGTGGTGGTCGGGAATGCGGGCAGCTTCAGGCGTGCGGCCTGCTTCGCGGCGCGCTCGGCGTAAGCGTGCTGACGATTGCCGAGCCGCGCGTCGATGCGAGCGATCGCGGCCTTCACTGCGGGGTTGTTCACGCGCGGCGACTGGCGGCGCGCTTCAACCGCAGCAGCGTTCGCGGCGAGAACGGCTGCGACCTTGTCGCGGCCGGCATTCAGCGCCGTGGCCAGCACCTTCACTTCGCCGAGCTTTTGCAGCGCAAACGCGAGCCACGAACGGATTTCAGCGTCGAGCTTCTCTTCGCTCGCGAGATCCACCGGCACGTGCAGCAGCGAGCACGACGGCGCGATCCAGAGGCGCTCGCCCAGTTGCTTCGCGAGCGGCTCGAGCCAGTCGAGCGTGGCGTTCAGGTCCGTCTTCCAGATGTTGCGGCCGTTGATCGCGCCCACCGAAAGCACGCTCTGGGGCGACAGCTTTTGCGCGGCCAGCGCGACTTCGGCGCGAGCGTTGATCGCGTCGATATGCAGACCATCGACGGGCAGCGAGCACGCGAGGTCGAGATTGTCCTGCAGTTGGCCGAAGTAGGTGGCCAGCAGCAGCTTGACGCTGCGCAGCTCGAACCCTTCGTACGCCGTCGCAAACGCGGCGCGCCATGCCGGATCGAGTTCCGTCACGAGAATCGGCTCGTCGATCTGCACCCATTCGACGTCCATCACGCGGAAGTAGTCGAGCAGGGCCCGATAGACGGGCATGATGCGCGGCAGCAGCGCCAGCTTGTCCGAGTCGTCCTTGGCCTTGCCGAGCCACAGGTACGTGAGCGGCCCGATGATCACCGGCTTGGCCTTCACGCCCAGTTCGCGGGCTTCGCGCAGTTGCTCGGAAAGACGCGAGGTGTCGAGGTTGAACTGCGTATCGGCCGTGAATTCGGGGACGATGTAGTGATAGTTCGTGTCGAACCACTTCGTCATTTCGCCGGCCGCGACGCCGCCGCAGCAAGCGGCATGGTCCTCGGCGCCTGCCGCCGAGCGGCCACGCGCCACGCGGAAGTAGTTGTCGAGCTTGTCGCCGTGGAAGCCCTGCATGCGCTCGGGCAGGTTGCCGAGCGTGAAGCTCATGTCGAGCACCTGGTCGTAGAACGCGAAGTCGCCGGCGGGCACGAGGTCGAGATCCTTCTGGTTTTCCCAGTGGCGCGCGCGCAGTTGCGCGCCGAGCGCCTTCAGTTCGTCGCGCGAGGATTCGCCCTTCCAGTAGCGTTCCAGACCGAATTTGAGTTCGCGTTTCGCGCCGATGCGCGGAAAGCCGAGATTGTGCGTGGTGACCATGTGCGGTGCCGTCCGAAATGAAAGTTCTGAAAACGATCCAGGGTGGCTGCGATCATAGAGGTATCCGACGATGAAGAAAAATGGCATTATTTCATCCATCCATTAATTTTCTTCATCTGTCGCCAGCCTGGCGCGGGTTCTCCTTTTTTATGCTCGAACGCGTTCATCTAGTCATCGTCCGCGAAGTCGCCCGCCAAGGCTCGCTCACCGCAGCGGCGGAGTCGCTTTTCCTCACGCAATCAGCGTTGAGCCATACGGTCAAGAAGATCGAGCAGCAGCTCGGTACGCAAATCTGGGACCGCGAGGGGCGCAGCCTGCGGCTGACGCAGGCCGGGCAATATCTGCTCTCGTTGGCCGAACGCCTCTTGCCCCAGTTCGAACTCGCGGAAGAGCGCATGAAGCAGTACGCCGCGGGCGAGCGCGGCACGCTGCGCATCGGCATGGAATGCGCCCCGTGCTACCAGTGGCTGCTTAAGGTGGTCTCGCCGTACCTGGCGCGCTGGCCCGACGTCGACGTGGACGTGAAGCAGCGTTTTCAGTTTGGCGGCATCGGCGCGTTGATCGGCTATGACATCGACGTGCTGGTGACGCCCGATCCGCTCATCCGGCCCGGACTGCGTTTCGATCCGGTGTTCGACTACGAACAGGTGCTGGTGGTCGCGGAAAACCATCGGCTCGCGAACGTGCGCTACGTGAAGCCCGAGCAGCTCGTCGACGAAACGCTCATCACGTATCCCGTGGATACCGACCGGCTCGATATCTACAACCAGTTTCTGCGGCCCGCAAGCATCACGCCGCGCCGTCACAAGACGATCGAAACGACCGACATCATGCTGCAGATGGTCGCGAGCCATCGCGGCGTGGCTGCGTTGCCGCGCTGGCTCGCGGAAGAATACGCAGACCGCATGCCGCTCGCGATCGTGAAGCTCGGCAAGCAGGGCATCGCGAAGCAGATCTTTCTCGGCACGCGGGAAGGCGACGCCGTGGTCGATTACCTGAAATCCTTTGTTGATTTCGCGCGCGACCCGGTCTGGCAACAGCCCCGTGTGCGAGGCTGACGCCGCCCGGCGCACGCGAGCTTGCGGCAATGGACGCGTGTGCCGGCCTGATTACGTTTTGAAAATGAAAGGAACGCCGCGCAAGTTCGTATATTGATCGTTCAATTAACTTAAAGCCGCTGTTCATCGGCGCTCGCTGGAATCGCTTGTCGCTTCTGCGCAATTGCTCGTCGCAATTGCTACGTTAGTCCGCTTTTTGCCGGACAACCATGTGTCATGAGACTTCATGACCCTGCGACGCAGTTCGATTCCTGAGGAGATGACGATGTGCCGATTCCCCCTGCTTAAGACAGGCGCGCTCGCGTGCGCCGCGATCCTCTGCACCAGCGCCTATGCGGCCGATCCCGCCGCGTGCAAGGACGTGCGCTTTGCCGACGTGGGCTGGACCGATATCGCGGCGACCACGGGCGTGGCATCGACGATTCTCGGCGCGCTTGGCTATGCGCCGACGAAAACGATCGCTTCGGTGCCGATCACGTTTGCAGGGCTCAAGAGCAAGCAGATCGATGTGTTCCTCGGCTACTGGTCGCCGACCATGGACCCGATCATCGAGCCTTTCGCGAAGTCGGGCTCGATCAAGGTGCTCTCGACGCCGAATCTCACGGGCGCGAAATATACGCTTGCCGTTCCCGATTACGTCTACCAGGGCGGCCTCAAATCGTTCCAGGACATTGCGAAATACGCGGACAAGCTGCAAGGGCGCATCTACGGCATCGAACCCGGCAACGACGGCAACGCGCTGATCCAGAAGATGATCGGCGCGAACCAGTATGGGCTCGGCAAATTCAAGCTCGTCGAATCGAGCGAGGCGGGGATGCTCGTGCAGGTGAACCGCGCCGTGCGCGAGAAGCAATGGATCGTGTTCCTCGGGTGGGAGCCGCATCCCATGAACGTGCAGATGAAGATCGACTATCTCTCCGGCGGCGATGCGGTGTTCGGACCTGACTATGGCGCGGCGCGCGTGCTGACCGCAGAACCGCCCGACTATGCGGCGCGCTGCCCGAACGTGGCCAAGTTCGTGTCCAACCTGCAGTTCACGACCGCCATCGAGAACCATTTGATGGTGCCGATCGCCAACAAGGAGGACCCCAACAAGGCCGCCGCCGACTGGCTGCGCAGCAACCCGCAGGTGCTCGACAACTGGCTCGCCGGCGTGACCACGCTGGACGGCAAGCCGGGCCTGCCTGCCGTGCGCGCCTCGCTGGGCGTGCACTGACGCGCCGTTGTCCGCGGTGAGAGCCGCGGACACCCCTGCGGTACATCCCTATTTGCGCGGCAATTTTGGTTGATTAGCGTTCAAAAGAGGAGGAGGCAGATGGAGCAAGCAGGAATCGGTACCCATGGCGCAGAGGAGAGCGCCGCACGAGGCGGTCATGGCCATGCGCTGCAGCGCGGCCTCACATGGAAAGATGCGTTCTGGGTGACGAGCGGCGTGCCCGCGGGCGTGCTGTTCACGATCGGCGGCGTTTGCGCGACCATCGGCCAGCCGGCCTGGGCCATCTGGATCGCGTCGATCACGATGGGCCTCGTGCAAAGCGCCACTTATGCCGAGATTTCAGGGCTCTTTCCGCACAAGTCGGGCGGTGCTTCGGTGTACGGAGCAATCGGCTGGGTCCGCTACAGCAAGATGATCGCGCCGGTTTCCGTGTGGTGTAACTGGCTCGCGTGGTCGCCCATGCTGGCTCTGGGCTGCGGACTCGCCGCGAACTACGCGCTCGCCACGCTGTTCGCGCCCGAAGCGGCGATCCTGCAGTGGCACTGGACGCTCGCCAACCTGGACTTCATCAAGCCGGGTCTCACGCTGCGCATCAACGCCACGTTTCTGATCGCCGCGGCGTTCCTGCTGATCACATTCCGGCTTCAGCACAGCGGCGCTTCGAAGGCCGCGAAAACGCAGAAGATTCTCGGTATCGCTTCGCTCACGCCGCTTTTGATCGTCGGCCTCGTGCCCTTCATCACGGGCGATATTCCCGCAAAGCATCTCTTTCCGCTGCTGCCGCTCGGGCACGACGCGCACGGCAATCTCAGCGCGGCGGTGTTCGGCACATGGAACGGGCAGGGCGTGGTCATGGCGCTGGGCGCGATGTTCATGGCGGGATGGGCATCGTACGGCTTCGAAACGGCGGTGTGCTATACGCGCGAGTTTCGCGACCCGCGGCGCGATACGGCGCGGGCGATATTCTGGTCGGGCGCGCTTTGCCTCGTCGTGATGACGCTCGTTCCGCTCGCGTTTCAGGGCTCACTGGGCACGGCGATGATGCTCGATCCGCGCATTGGCGACGGCACCGGTGTGGGCGCCGCGATGGCCGCGATGGTGGGCGGCGGCGCCTGGGTGGGCAACGCCGTGGTGGTGATGCTGATGCTCTCCATCTTGCTGATCGTGATGACGTCGATGATGGGTTCGTCGCGCACGCTCTATCAAGCTTCGGTGGACGGCTGGCTGCCGCGTTACCTCTCGCGCGTGAACGAGCACGGCGCGCCGACGGCGGCGATGTGGACCGATCTCGGTTTCAATCTCATCCTGCTCGCGATGTCGGACTATATGACGGTGCTGTCGATCTCGAACGTCTGCTACATGTTGTTCGTGTTCCTGAACCTTCAGTCGGGCTGGATTCATCGCATGGACCGTGGCGCGTGGACACGTCCGTTTCGTTGCCCGACGTGGCTGCTCGCGCTGGGTGCGCTGTGCGGCTATGCGAACCTTGTGTTCGTGGGCGCGGGCGCCAATCTGCAAGGCGAGGGGACGCTGCGCGATGGCCTCATTGCCATGCTGCTGATCGTGCCGGTGTTTGCTTTCCGGCATTACTGGCAGGATCGCGGGCGGTTTCCGGCGGGCAGTGCGCTCGATATGGAAGTGAGCGTGCCAGTGCGCAGCCGGTGGTTGAGTCTCGCGCCCTATGGTGCGCTCGTTGCGGCGGCGCTGACAATTGCGGTTTCGCATTGGCTGGCCGCGTCGGTTTGAGTGGGCTTCAGTGTTGGCGGCATCGTGCGGGCGGGTTGCTCGCGTGGTGCCGCGTTTTTTGGCGCGCTTTTCGCGTAATTGATCGCACGCTGCATCAATGATGCTTGATGACGCCCAACGTGACCGTGAAATCGCTGGTTGCATACGAGCCAATCATGCTCAATTGCGCGACCGGGTTGCTGTGCGCGTCCTCGAGCGTCAGCACCCCGCCGGTGAGGCCGTTGACGGGACCGGATACGAACGTACCTTGCGTAGCGGGAGCGTGCAGCTTGATGACGTCGCCCTTCACGAAGCCCGCTATCACGCCAGCGAAGGCCCCGGGGTTGAGCAGAATCAGCTTGCCCGTGTTGCTGGCGAACGTGATGGTTTGCGAGCTTGCAAGCCAAGCCTCGGTGTGGTCAGGACCGCGCCTGGGTCGAGCGTCAGCACCTGGTTGGCTTGCACGCCATAAGTCGCCGTCAAGAGACCCGATGCGGTAGCGCTCCCGTAGAACTTCAGCCGTTGTACGGTCCCGCCACCGATCACCACGACGCCGACGCCATCGATGCTCGCAACGTCGTTCGGCCCCGGCGGCTGCGTCGCGGCTGCACCGTTGACGGTCCAGTTTGCCGCAGACGCAAAATCCCCGGCCGCGCCTGGGGCCGAGCTATAGACGGCCATGCTCGATCTCCTGATGCGCCGCAGATGAACGCTCCGCTCCCTAAGCCTAAAGATTGCGGTGCGTTTTCGCGTCCATCATCTGGTGGAGAACGTGAGCCGGCGCGCAGATCCTGCGCGCCGGCTCTGGCCCGTCGGCGTTGCTTAAAGCGTCACGCTATGCGCGTACTTTCTCCCTGCGCGACGTGCCTTCCGCCGCGGAAAAACGCGCCCCCCGCGCCGGCTTCCCATTCGCCACGAAATACGGCGCACCCGATCGCGCAAGCGCCTCACGCCCGCGTATCCGGTCCGCGATCTTCTCCGCGATCATGATGGTCGGTGCATTGAGGTTGCCGGTGGTGATGCGCGGCATGATCGACGCGTCCACCACGCGCAGGCCATCGAGTCCATGCACGCGGCCTTCACCGTCCACCACGGCCATGTCGTCGTAGCCCATCGCACACGAACACGACGGGTGATAGGCGGTCTCCGCGCGGTTGCGCACGAAAGCATCGATCTCTGCGTCGGTCTTGAGCGCCGCACCGGGGCTCAACTCGCGTCCGCGAAACCGGTCGAGCGCGGGCTGCGCAAGGATTTCGCGGGTGACGCGGATCGCGTCGCGGAACTCGCGCCAGTCGAGCGCCTCGGCCATGTAGTTGAAGAGAATCGACGGATGCTGGCGCGGATCGCGCGAGCGCAGTTTCACGCGCCCGCGGCTCGGCGAGCGCATCGAGCCCACGTGCGCCTGAAAGCCGTGCATCTTGATCGCATTGCTGCCGTTGTAATTGATCGCAACGGGCAGAAAGTGATATTGAAGGTTCGGCCACGGGTCGTCGTCGCGCGTGCGAATGAAGCCGCCCGCCTCGAAATGATTGCTTGCGCCAATACCGGTGCCGCGCAGCATCCATTCAAGGCCAATAGCCGGTTGATTGCGCATGAGGAGCGCAGGGTAAAGCGACACCGGCTCCTTGCACTCGTACTGCATGTACATTTCCAGGTGGTCCTGAAGATTCTGCCCGACGCCCGGCAGATCGAGCACAACGGGAATGTCGAGCTCGCGCAGCCACGCACCGGGGCCGACACCCGAGCGCTGCAGGATCTGCGGCGAGGCGATCGCGCCCGCACACAGCAGCACTTCGCGGCGCGCGTAGCGGGTCACGCGCGCGGGCCCGTCGAGAAAGACCACGCCACACGCCCGCTTGCCGCTGAACAGAATGCGGTCCGTCACAGCGTGCGTGACGATATCGATGTTGGGCCGATGCCTGGCCTGATCCAGATAGCCTCGTGCGGTGCTCGCGCGCCGGCCTTTGGCCGTCACGGTGCGGTCCATCGGCCCGAAGCCTTCCTGGCGGTAGCCGTTGAGGTCGTCGGTGCGCGCATAGCCCGCCTGCACGCCCGCCTCGATCATGGCCTCGAACAGCGGGTTCACGCCCGGCTTGCTCGTCGTCACATGAACGGGACCTTCGCCGCCGTGATAGTCGTTCGCGCCGATGTCGCGCGTTTCGGCCTTGCGGAAATAGGGCAGGCAGTCCAGATAGCTCCAGTCTTCAAGCCCCTTGCGCTCGGCCCAGCCGTCGTAGTCGAGCGCATTGCCGCGGATATAGCACATGCCGTTGATGAGCGACGACCCGCCCAGCCCCTTGCCGCGGCCGCATTCCATGCGCCGGTTGTTCATGTGCGGCTCGGGATCGGTTTCGTAGGCCCAGTTGTAGCGGCGGCCCTGCAACGGGTAGGCGAGCGCCGCGGGCATCTGCGTGCGGAAATCGAAGCGGTAGTCGGGGCCGCCCGCTTCGAGCAGCAGCACGGTCGCGCCGCGGTCCTCGGTGAGGCGCGCGGCAAGCACGTTGCCCGCCGATCCCGCGCCGATGATGATGTAGTCGTATTCTTGCGCTGCCATGCAGGACTCCCTCAGAAAACGGGCTGATACGGTCCCAGTTCCACCTGGACGGATTTGATGCGCGTGTAGTGCTCGAGCGTGGTGATGCCGTTTTCGCGGCCCACGCCCGACTGCTTGTAGCCGCCCACGGGCATTTCGGCAGGCGACTCGCCCCACGTGTTGATCCAGCAGATGCCGGCTTCGAGCCGATGAATCACGCGATGCGCGCGCGAGAGATTTTCGGTCACGACGCCGGCGGCCAGGCCGTAAAGCGATTCGTTGGCGCGTGCGATGACTTCGGCTTCGTTGGCGAAGGCGAGAATGCTCATCACCGGGCCGAAGATTTCCTCCTGCACGATGCGCATGTCGTCGCGGCAACCGGAGAACACGGTGGGCTGCACGTACTGGCCGCGCGCGAAATCGCCCTGCGTGAGGCGCGCGCCGCCCGCGAGCAGCCGCGCGCCTTCGCGCTTGCCGCTTTCGATAAAGCCGAGCACCTTATCGAGCTGCGCGGCGCTGGCGAGCGGGCCGAAGTTGGTGGCGGGATCGGTGGGGTTGCCCACGCGGATGCGCTTCACGCGTTCGAGCACGCGCGCCTCGAACGCGGCGATCACCGATTGATGGACGAACACGCGCGTGCCGTTGGTGCAGACCTGGCCGGCGCTAAAGAAGTTGGCGGTCACTGCGATGTCGGCGGCGCGCTCGAGGTCGGCGTCTTCGAAGACGATGAGCGGCGACTTGCCGCCCAGTTCCATGGTGACTTCCTTGAGCGTGGAGCCGCCCGCGGCCGCCATGACCTTTTTGCCCGTTTCGACGCCGCCCGTAAACGAAATCTTCTCGATGCCGGGATGCAGGCTCAGCATGGCGCCTACGCGGCCGTCGCCATGGACCACGTTGAACACGCCGGGCGGCACGCCTGCCTCGATATAGATCTCGGCGAGCTTCGAGGCCGAAAGCGGGGTGATCTCGCTCGGCTTGAAGATCATCGCGTTGCCGGCGGCAAGCGCGGGCGCCGATTTCCAGCAGGCGATCTGCAGCGGATAGTTCCATGCGCCAATGCCCGCCGTGACGCCCAGCGGCTCGCGCCGCGTGTAGACGAACGAGCTTTCGCGCAGCGGAATCTGCTGGCCTTCGAGCGCGGGTGCGAGGCCCGCGTAGTATTCGATCACGTCGGCGCCGGTGGCGATGTCCACACTGCGCGTTTCGGTGATGGGCTTGCCCGTGTCGCTCGTTTCGAGCGCCGCGAGTTCGTCGTTGCGCTCACGCAGCAACTCGACCGCGCGCCGCAGCACGCGCGAGCGCTGCATGGCCGTCATGGCGGCCCAGACGCGCTGGCCGTTACGGGCCGACTGCACAGCGCGGTCGATATCGGCGGCGCTCGCGTGCTGCACCGTGGCGAGCCGCGTGCAGGAGGCGGGATCGTAGGTGTCGAATGTTTCGCCGCTGGTGGCGTCGGTATAGGTGCCGTCGATGAAGAGGCGTTGCAGGGGAAAGAGGGGCATCGATTGGCTCCAGGCCGGGTTACTTGGCCGACTTGCCTGAGCGCGGCTTGGCGCGCGCTTCGAGCAGCAGGTCGATGTAGTCGTTGGCCACGCGCAGCGCGGCCTTCGTGTCGAACGGTTCGCCCGTGAGCGCGCCGCGCAGCCAGAGGCCGTCGATCAATGCAGCGAGTCCGCTTGCGGCGCGCCGGGCCGCGGCGCCTGGCAACACCTTCTCGAACTCCGCGCAGAGGTTCGAATGGAGCCGCCGCGTGTTGACCCGCTGCAGCCGGCGCAGCGCGGGCTGATGCATGCTCTCGGCCCAGAACGCGAGCCATGTCTTCATGACGGGTGCGTTCACCTGCGAAACATCGAAATTGGCCGCGACGATGGCGCGCAAGCGCGCACGCGGTTCGTCTTTCGCGGCGAGGCGACGCCGCACCGTGGCCTCCCAGAGGTCGTGCAGCACGTGGCGCATGGTGGCTTCGAGCAGGCCGTCCTTACCGCCGAAATAGTGACTGACGATGCCAGTCGAAATCTTCGCGTGCTGCGCGACGGTGGCGAGCGTCGTGCCCGAGAGACCCGACTGGTCGATCGATTGCAGGGTGGCGTCGATGAGTTGCGCGCGCCGCACGTCGCGCATTCCGATCTTGGGCATGGGGACTCCGGACGATTCGGGAAGGTTTCCACTCTAGGTATTTTTTATTGAATGTTCAATCAATAAAAACGTAGAAATGGCGGGATCGGCGGATTTTACAAAGTCCGCGTCGGATTACCGATGATCGCGTCGGCGGAACCCCTCGCGAGGGCCGCCAGATAAAGGATTGCGCCTGTTTTACAGGGTTTTTTTCTTCGCTGGCGTGTCGCGTTAGCGCCAGCGCGTGTCGTGTCTGCGCAAGTCGGGCGAGATTTGGACTTGTACGTTTTGATCCACCGCGCAGGGCGCCACGCGTTGCCGGCGCGGCCCGACAACCTGTATCGCCAGACCAGAGAGACCCGACACCATGAGAAAACTGAATCCGGTGGCACTGAGCGGCATTGCGGTGGCATTGAGTGCTGTCTCGACCGCAAGCCATGCCCAAAGCAGCGTCACCCTGTACGGGATCATCGACGCGGGCGTGACGTACGTGAGCAATGCGGGCGGCTCGCATCAAGTGAAATTCGACGACGGCATTGCGCAGGCGAACCGCTGGGGCCTCAAGGGCACCGAGGAACTCGGCGGCGGGTTGAAGGCCGTGTTCCAGTTGGAGAGCGGCTTTCACCTTGGCAACGGACAGATCGCCAACGGCGGCTCGCTTTTCGGCCGCCTGGCTTATGTCGGACTCCAGAACGATTGGGGCACGCTCACGTTCGGCAATCAGGCCGATATGACGCAGGAGTTCGTCTACCTCTACAACGTCACGGCGTGGGCGAGCGGCTACGCCATCAACCAGGGCGACTTCGACCGCATGAACGGCGACCATCTGCCGAACGCCGTGAAATTCATGTCGAACACGTTCGGCGGATTCCAGTTCGGCGGCATGTACTCGTTCAGCAACACGCCCGGCGACTTCCACACGGGCAGCGCCTGGAGCGTGGGCGCGCAATACCAGAACGGCCCGTTCGCGATGGGCACCGCGTACACGCAGTTGAACAACCCATCTGGCATTTACGCGTTCGACCCGTACAACATGATCGGCGTGCGCACGTTCTTTGGCAGGCCGACCGTCAGCGTCGATCCCGCCACGGGCGCAGTGAGTTCGCTCTACTCGGAGACGCCGTTCCCCGTGGACAAGCAGGCCACCTTCGGCGCGGGCGCGAGCTACGCCATCGGCGACGTCACGCTCATGGGCGCTTTCACGTACACGCAGATCAAGGCGTTCGGCGAGAGCGAGCACATGCAGGTGGGCGAAGGCGGCGCGAACTGGCAGGTGACGCCCGCGTTCAGCGTGGCGGGCGGCTACCAGTACACCCACTTCGACGGCCACCACTGGAACCAGCTTTCGGCGGGCCTGCATTACCTGCTTTCGAAGACCACGGACGTCTATCTCTCGGGCGACTGGCTCAAGGCCTCGCAGGGGGTGGACGCGGTGATCGGCTACAGCTTCACGCCGTCTTCCACCACGACGCAGGCCGACGTGCGCGTTGGCTTGCGGCATTCGTTCTGAGCGGGCAGGCGGGTGTTTTTCCGCCGCACAACCTCGGGGAAACCCCCGGTTAAACGCTGGCGAAACGTCCGCCGGCGTCGCCCGCAGCCCTGGCTGGCGAGGCCGTCCAACGGCGATGGCGTTTTTGTTCTATCGGCTGCCATGGCCTCTTTGGTCTACTTGCATCCAAGCTCATCCATGCGCTCAGCGCGAAGGGAAGTCAGATGAACGTCAGCGTTTTCGACCTGTTCAAGATCGGAATCGGTCCGTCCAGCTCGCATACGGTCGGCCCGATGGTTGCCGCGTGCCGCTTCGCGTCCCATATCGAGGACGCCAATCTGCTCGCCTTTGTGCGCCGCGTCAAAGTCGAGCTGTATGGCTCGCTCGGCGCGACGGGCAAGGGCCACGGCACCGACAAGGCCGTGCTGCTCGGCCTCGAAGGCAACTTGCCCGACTCGGTCGATCCCGACCAGATCGAGCCGCGCCTCGCCGCCATGCGCCGCGAGAAGTCGCTCGTGCTGCTCGGCAAGCAGACCATCCGCTTCGACGAAAAGGAGTGCATCGGCTTCTTTCGCAAGACGATGGGCGGCGCGAACACGCTCCACCCGAACGGCATGCGTTTCCAGGCCTTCGACGAAAACGGGCAGCTGCTCGTCGAAAAAGAGTACTACTCGGTGGGCGGCGGTTTTGTCGTGAACCGCGACGGCGACCGCGTGAACGGCGTGCGCAGCGGACGCGAGGTGCCGTATCCGTTCCGCACCGGCGACGACCTGCTGCGCGTGTGCAAGGAGAGCGGCCGCTCGATCGCCGAAGTCACCTTCGCGAACGAGTGCGCGGCACGCTCGCCGGAGGAAGTGCGCGAAGGGCTGCTCGTGATCTGGCGCGCGATGGCCGCCTGCGTGGAGCGCGGCTGCAAGATGCATGGCGAGCTGCCCGGCCCGATGCATGTGAAGCGCCGCGCCGCCGATCTCTCGGTGCATCTGCGTTCGCGCTCCGAGGAGTCGCTGCGCGATCCGCTTTCGATGCTCGACTGGGTCAATCTCTACGCCATGGCCGTGAACGAAGAGAACGCGGCGGGCGGCCGCGTCGTCACGGCGCCCACGAACGGCGCGGCGGGCGTGATTCCCGCGGTGCTGCACTACTACGTGAAGTTCGTGGCGGGCGCAAACGAAGACGGCATTGCCAACTTCCTGCTCACGGCCGCGGCCATCGGCATCATCTACAAGGAAACGGCGTCGATCTCGGGTGCGGAAGTGGGCTGTCAGGGCGAAGTGGGCGTGGCGTGCTCGATGGCCGCTGCGGCGCTTGCTGCCGTCATGGGCGGCACGCCGGGCCAGGTGGAGAACGCCGCCGAAATCGGCATGGAGCACAACCTCGGCATGACCTGCGACCCGGTGGGTGGCCTCGTGCAGATTCCCTGCATCGAGCGCAACGCGATGGGCGCGATCAAGGCGCTCAACGCCGCGCGCATGGCGCTCAAGGGCAACGGCGAGCATTACGTCACGCTCGACAACGTCATCAAGACGATGCGCGAAACGGGTGCCGACATGAAGACGAAATACAAGGAGACGTCGCGCGGTGGTCTCGCCGTGAACGTCATCGAGTGCTAACTGAAGCTAATGGTAACGCGCAACAAGGGGTCTGCGAGATGAGCCGCTATTCGATATTCAGTCTGTTCCGCAACGGTTTGTCGTATCACGAGAACTGGGAGCGGCAGTGGAGAAGCCCGGAGCCGAAGAAGGAGTACGACGTGGTGATCGTCGGCGGCGGCGGGCATGGTCTCGCAACGGCCTATTACCTCGCGAAAGAGCACGGCGTGAAGAACGTCGCGATTCTGGAGAAGGGCTGGATCGGCGGCGGCAATACGGCGCGCAACACGACCATCGTGCGCTCGAACTATCTGTGGGACGAGTCGGCGGCACTCTATGAAAAGGCGATGAAGCTCTGGGAAGGGCTCTCGCAGGACCTCAACTACAACGTGATGTTCAGCCAGCGCGGCGTGATGAATCTCGCGCATACGCTGCAGGACGTGCGCGACACCGAGCGCCGCGTGAACGCGAACCGCCTGAACGGCGTGGACGCCGAGTTCCTCACGCCCGAGCAGATCAAGGAAATCGAGCCGACCATCAATCTGAACAGCCGTTACCCCGTGCTGGGCGCCTCGATCCAGCGTCGTGCGGGCGTGGCGCGCCACGACGCCGTGGCATGGGGCTTCGCGCGCGGCGCGGACCAGCACGGTGTGGACATCATTCAGAACTGCCAGGTGACGGGCATTCGCCGCGACGGCGCGCGCGTGACCGGTGTGGATACGTCGAAGGGTTTCATCAAGGCGAAGAAGGTCGCTGTGGTGGCGGCGGGCAACACCACGACGCTCGCGGACATGGCCGGCGTGCGCTTGCCGCTGGAAAGCCACCCGCTGCAGGCGCTGGTGTCGGAGCCGATCAAGCCGGTCGTGAACACCGTCATCATGTCGAACGCGGTGCACGCCTATATCAGCCAGTCCGACAAGGGCGATCTCGTGATCGGCGCGGGCGTGGACCAGTACACCGGGTTTGGCCAGCGCGGCAGCTTCCACATCATCGAGGGCACGTTGCAGGCCATCGTCGAAATGTTCCCGGTGTTCTCGCGCGTGCGGATGAACCGGCAGTGGGGCGGCATTGTCGACGTTTCGCCGGACGCCTGCCCGATCATCAGCAAGACCGATGTGAAGGGTCTCTATTTCAACTGCGGCTGGGGCACAGGCGGCTTCAAGGCGACGCCGGGGTCGGGCTGGGTGTTCGCGCACACCATTGCGAAGGACGAACCGCATCCGCTCAACGCGCCGTTCTCGCTGGACCGTTTCTATACCGGCCATCTGATCGACGAACACGGCGCAGCCGCCGTCGCGCACTAAAGAGAGACCACAACATGTTGCTGATCGAATGCCCGTGGTGCGGTCCCCGCGCCGAAGTCGAGTTCACGTGCGGCGGCGAAGCCGACATCGCGCGCCCGCTCGAGACCGACAAACTCACCGACGAGGAATGGGGCGACTACCTCTTCATGCGTCACAACCCGCGCGGCGTGCACAAGGAGCAGTGGCTGCACGCGCAGGGTTGCCGCCGCTGGTTCAAGGCGACGCGCGACACCGTCACCTACGAGATTCAGTGTTACGAGACCTTCGGCGCAGCAAATGAGGCGCAAGGCAACAAGCAAGGGAGCACGCAGCGATGAGCCAGAAGAACCGCCTTGGCGCCGGTGGGCGCGTGAACCGCGCGATTCCGCTGAACTTCACGTTCAACGGCCGCACGTATCAGGGCTTCCAGGGCGACACGCTCGCCTCGGCGCTGCTCGCCAACGACGTGCATTTCGTCGCGCGCAGCTTCAAGTACCACCGCCCGCGCGGCATCATGACGGCGGACGTGGCCGAGCCGAACGCCATCGTGCAACTCGAGCGCGGCGCGTATACGGTGCCCAATGCGCGCGCGACCGAAGTCGAGTTGTATCAGGGGCTCATCGCGACGAGCGTGAACGCCGAGCCTAGCCTCGAAAACGATCGCATGGCGATCAACCAGAAGTTTTCGCGCTTTCTGCCGGCGGGCTTCTACTATAAGACCTTCATGTGGCCGCGCAAATGGTGGCCGAAATACGAGGAAAAGATTCGTGACGCCGCGGGTCTCGGCAAGGCGCCCGAAGTGCGCGACGCCGACCGCTACGACAAGTGCTTCGCGCATTGCGACGTTCTCGTGGTCGGCGGCGGCCCCGCCGGTCTCGCGGCCGCGCATACGGCGGGCGCAACCGGCGCACGCGTGATTCTGGTGGACGACCAGCGTGAACTGGGCGGCAGCCTGCTGTCGTGCAAGGCCGATATCGATGGCCGTCCCGCGCTCCACTGGGTCGAGAAGATCGAAGCCGAACTCAAGCAGATGCCCGACGTGAAGATCCTGTCGCGCAGCACGGCTTTCGGCTATCAGGATCAAAATCTCGTGACCGTTACGCAGCGTTTGACGGAGCATCTGCCGGTGTCCACGCGCCAGGGGACGCGCGAGCTGTTGTGGAAAATCCGCGCCAAACGCGTGATTCTCGCGACGGGTGCGCATGAGCGTCCCATCGTGTTCGGCAACAACGATCTGCCGGGCATCATGCAGGCCTCGGCGGTATCGACTTATATCCATCGCTATGGCGTGTTGCCGGGCCGCAATGCGGTCGTGTTCACGAACAACGACGCGGGCTACCGTTGTGCGCTCGACCTGAAGGCATGCGGAGCGACCGTCACAGTCGTCGATGCGCGTACGCAGGGCAATGGCGCATTGCAGACCGCCGCGCGCCGCCAGGGCGTGAAGGTGATGTACAACGCCGCCATCAACTGTGCGCACGGCAAGCAGCGCGTGAGTTCAGTCGATGTGGTGGGCTACACGAACGGGCAAGCGGGCGCGCAGCAGGCTACGCTCGCATGCGATCTCGTTGCCGTGTCGGGCGGCTTCAGCCCGGTACTGCACCTCTTCGCGCAGTCGGGCGGCAAGGCGCACTGGAGCGACGCGAAGGCCTGCTTCATGCCGGGCAAGCGCGTGCAGGAGGAAGTGAGCGTTGGCGCGGCGGTGGGCGAATTCGGCCTTGCCCGCGCGCTCACGCAGGGTGTGGACGGCGGCATCGACGCGGCGAAGTCGCTCGGCTTGCCGATCAAGCGGCCCGCTGTGCCCAGGGCCGC
This sequence comes from Paraburkholderia sp. CNPSo 3281, assembly GCF_024206515.1. Classification (NCBI taxonomy): domain Bacteria; kingdom Pseudomonadati; phylum Pseudomonadota; class Betaproteobacteria; order Burkholderiales; family Burkholderiaceae; genus Paraburkholderia; species Paraburkholderia sp. CNPSo 3281. The sequence continues at coordinate 47,005 of NZ_JAMBPS010000055.1, forward strand.
CGAGGTCGAGGAAACGCCGCTGCAGGCGCTGTGGCTCGTAGGCAGCCGCAAGGATGCGGCGCGCGGGCCGAAGCAATTCGTCGACTTCCAGAACGACGTATCGGCAGCGGACATTCTGCTCGCCGCGCGCGAAGGCTTCGAGTCGGTCGAGCACGTGAAGCGCTACACGGCCATGGGCTTCGGCACCGACCAGGGCAAGCTCGGCAATATCAACGGCATGGCGATTCTCGCCAGCGCGCTCGGCAAGACGATTCCCGAAACCGGCACGACGACGTTCCGCCCGAACTACACGCCCGTCACGTTCGGCACGTTCGCGGGGCGCGAATTGGGCGACATGCTCGACCCGATCCGCAAGACCTGCATTCACGAGTGGCACGTGCAGCATGGCGCGGAATTCGAGGACGTGGGCAACTGGAAGCGCCCGTGGTACTACCCGAGGAGCGGCGAGAATCTGCACGCGGCCGTGAAGCGCGAGTGTCTCGCGGTGCGCAACAGCGTCGGCATTCTCGATGCTTCCACGCTGGGCAAGATCGACATCCAGGGGCCCGACGCCGCGAAGCTGCTCAACTGGGTGTATACGAACCCGTGGCTCAAGCTCGAAGTGGGCAAGTGCCGTTATGGCCTGATGCTCGACGAAAACGGCATGGTGTTCGACGACGGCGTGACGGTGCGCCTCGGCGAGCAGCACTACATGATGACGACCACCACGGGCGGCGCGGCGCGCGTGCTCACGTGGCTCGAACGCTGGCTGCAGACCGAGTGGCCCGACATGAAGGTGCGTCTTGCTTCCGTCACCGACCACTGGGCGACGTTCGCCGTGGTCGGCCCGAAGAGTCGCAAGGTACTGCAGAAGGTGTGCAAGGACATCGACTTCGACAACGCCGCGTTCCCGTTCATGTCGTATCGCAACGGCACGGTCGCGGGCGTGAAGTCGCGCGTCATGCGTATCAGCTTCTCGGGCGAGCTGGCCTATGAAGTGAACGTGCCGGCCAATGCAGGCCGCGCCGTATGGGAAGCGTTGATAGAAGCAGGCGCCGAGTTCGACATCACGCCGTACGGCACGGAAACGATGCACGTACTTCGCGCGGAGAAGGGCTACATCATCGTGGGCCAGGACACGGACGGCTCGGTCACGCCTTTCGACCTCGGCATGGGCGGTCTCGTCTCGCAGACGAAGGACTTCCTCGGCCGCCGCTCGCTCAAGCGCTCGGACACGGCCAAGGAGAACCGCAAGCAGTTCGTCGGACTGCTGACCGATGAAGCCCAGTATGTTCTGCCCGAAGGCGGCCAGATCATCGCGCCCGATGCGCAGGCGCGCTCCGACGGCACGACGCCGATGATCGGCCACGTGACGTCGAGCTACTACAGCCCGATCCTGCAGCGTTCCATTGCGCTTGCGGTCGTGAAGGGCGGCTTGAACAAGATGGGCGAACGCGTGGTGATTCCCATGGCCGATGGCCGGCGCGTGAGCGCGCAGATCGCGAGCCCGATTTTCTACGACACGGAAGGAGTGCGTCAGCATGTTGAATGAAACGAAAGACCCCCTGCCGGTCGCGGAGCGCGTCGTCGGCGTGCGCCTGGAGTCGCCGCTCGTAGGCGCAGCGGACCTGATCAAGGCGCAGGAGGGACGCGCCTCGAAAGCGTTCGCCATGCGCGAATCGCCGTTCCGCGACCTCGTGAACGTGCGCGGCGAACTGAGCGATCCGGCGTTCGTCGCGGCGTTCGCCGGCGTCGTGGGCTGCGAGCCGCCTGCCGCGCCGAACACCGTCGCGCGCGGCGAGCATTACGACGTGCTTTGGCTCGGACCCGACGAATGGCTCGTGCGCTCACTCGCGCCTGTGCAAACCGGCATGCTCGAAGCGAAGCTCACCGCCGTGCTCGGCGACGCCTATGCGGCGGCCGTGGACATCGGCAGCGGCAACACGGTGATCGAGATCGAAGGCACGCGAGCACGCGACGTGCTCTCGCGCGGCTGCCCGCTCGACCTGCATCCGCGCCTCTTCAAGCCAGGTCAATGCACGCAGAGCGTGTATTTCAAGGCTTCGATCGTGCTGATTCCCACGGGTGAGGACCGCTTCGAGATCGTCGTGCGCCGCAGTTTCGCCGATTATTTCTGCCGCATCATGGTCGACGCCGCGGCGTCGGTCGCGCCATGAAGATCGTCGATGCAGCGTTCGAGCCGGCGCTCGGCGCGCTGGGCGCAATCGGTGCGCTCGGCGCTCATGATGAGCCGCGCGGGCGCGGCTGGAGCGTATTCGTCGAAGCGTTGAGCGTGCCGGCGCGCATCGGCATCTATCCGCACGAGCACGGCTCCCCGCAGCCACTCGTGATCGACGCGCAACTCGGTTACCGCTGCATGCCGCGCGAAAAGAACGCGACGGGTGAAGCGGGCGACTGGATCGACTACGACGGCTATTGCACGCGCCTTGCCGACTTTCTCGGGCGCAAGCCGCACACGCGGCTGCTCGAAACGCTGGTGGCGGACATGGCGGCGTTCTCGTTTCGCGAATGGCCCGCGCTGGAAACGCTCAGGCTCGCGGTGCACAAGCCGAAGATCCGGCCGGGCACGCGGCGCGTGGGCGTGGCGCTCGATTGGACACGCGCCGACTATCGGCAATGGATACGGGCTGACGGGGGCGGGCAGCCATAGCAGGCAGGACGCGTAGCCCGATGTCGGCGCAAAGCAAGGGCGCGTCGCTTTTTGCACATCGTCGTATGCGGCGGGCAGGCTACGCTCGAAGCATCGTTGCCTTGTGCGGAATCTGCACGAGGTGACGCCATCTAGTGAGCAGCGTTGCGAGCTGCATCGAACAGGAGACAGCGAGATGAGCGGTAATCGAGGCGTCGTGTATCAAGGGCCGGGCAAGGTCGAGGTGCAGAACATCGCGTATCCGAAGATGGTCGATCCGAGCGGACGCTCGATCGGCCATGGCGTCATTCTGAAGGTGGTCAGCACGAATATCTGCGGCTCGGACCAGCATATGGTCCGCGGGCGCACGACCGCGCCCGTCGGTCTCGTGCTGGGCCATGAGATCACCGGCGAAGTGGTGGAGGTGGGCAACGACGTCGAAACGCTGAAGATCGGCGACCTCGTTTCCGTGCCGTTCAATGTGGCCTGCGGGCGCTGTGCGATGTGCCGCGAGCAGCACACGGGTGTTTGCCTGAACGTGAACCCGTCGCGCGCGGGCGGCGCTTACGGCTATGTCGACATGGGCGGCTGGATTGGCGGTCAGGCCGAATACGTGCTCGTGCCGTATGCCGATTTCAACCTGCTGAAGTTTCCGGACCGCGATCAGGCGATGTCGAAGATCCGCGATCTCACTTGCCTCTCCGACATTCTGCCCACGGGCTATCACGGCGCGGTCACGGCGGGCGTGAAGCCGGGCTCGACCGTCTATATCGCGGGCGCGGGTCCGGTGGGGATGGCGGCTGCGGCTTCGGCGCGTTTGCTCGGCGCGGCCTGCACGATCGTCGGCGACATCAATGCCGAGCGACTCGCGCATGCGAAGGCGATGGGTTTCGAAGTGGTCGATCTGTCGAAAGACGCGACGCTTGGCGAGCAGATCGAGCAGATTCTCGGCAAGCCGGAGATCGATTGCGCTGTAGATTGCGTGGGTTTTGAAGCCCACGGGCATGGCGCTTCCGGTCACTCGGAAGAGGCGCCGGCCACGGTGCTCAATTCGCTGATGGAAATCACGCGGCCCGCAGGGATGATCGGCATTCCGGGGCTGTACGTGACCGATGATCCGGGCGCACGCGATGTGGCCGCGCAGCATGGTAGCCTGAGCATCCGGTTCGGGCTTGGCTGGGCCAAGTCGCATACGTTTCATACGGGGCAGACGCCCGTGCTCAAGTACAACCGCAATCTCATGCAGGCGATTTTGTTTGATCGGTTGCCGATCGCCAAGATCGTTAATGTGTCGGTTATTTCGCTTGATGAGGCGCCTGAGGGCTACAAGAAATTTGATGGGGGCGCGCCGCGGAAGTTTGTGATTGATCCGCATGGGTTGTTGGCGGCATAGGTTTGGTTTTTGGTTTTGGCTTTTGGCCGTTTTTTTGGGGTTTCTTGTTTTCGCGTCGGTACGCGAGCGTTGCCCCTGTGCGGGGCGGCACCTACTTTTCTTTGCCGCTGGCAAAGAAAAGTAGGTGCCGCCCCGCACAGCAATGCTCTCAACTTAAGCCTTCGCATTACGCGAGTTTGTAGGCGAGATAGAAATGGGGCTTGGCCTTTCTGGGTGGCCTGGGACAGGAGCGTGACGGCTGTATTCGACATCGGGTGCGGTGAATCACCGAGAGAACCGGGGCGAGGCTGTCCAGGCAGCGCTGGATGCGCAGAAGGCAGCCGGCAAGGATCGGCCTGA
>NZ_JAMBPS010000056.1:0-49455 GCF_024206515.1 Paraburkholderia sp. CNPSo 3281
CAGATGCATGTTCATTTCGGCGCCCATCGCGCGTTCGATGATTGCCTTGTTGAACGCGAGCATCAGATCCTGAACCTCGGCGGGCGTCATCGGTCCCTTGACCAGCTCGTCAAGCAGCCCTTCAGGCAGGGCAGGCAGCGGCCCGCGGGCCGCTGCCTGCGAAGCGACGGTGCGTTTCTTCTTCATTGGCATATCCATGATTTTTACCTCTCATGATATGCCCCGCCCACAAAATGGCGGATAGGTCCAAACCGGCCAACCAGCCAACCGGCCACCAAACATCAATGCAACGAACCGCCAACAGCAACCTCCCCCTCAGCAAGCGCAGCACCACTCCGCAATAGCGCATCGAGATCCGCCAACTGCACCGCATCCTGCCCACTGCGTTGCGCACGAAACATAACAGGCGGCACCCCGAACTGCTTACGAAACTCACGCCCAAGATGCGAGGCATCCGAAAACCCGCAACTCGAAGCAATATCGGCAACGGTGCGATCCGAACTCGTGAGTAGCCAGGCGGCTGTCCGCAGACGCAACGCATTGGCGAATGCACGCGGACTCTTGCCCGTTTCCGCCTTGAAGAGGCGTTCGAGCTGCCGTGGCGAGAGGTTCAGCTTGCAGGCCAGTTCTTCCAGCGGCACGTTGCGGCCAACCTGCTGCTCCATCAACAGTACGGCACGCTTGACCTTCGGGTGCGTGGCGGGCTCGAGGCCGGGCGGGTGAGGCTGGGGTGCATTGCCCTTTTGCATTTCGCCGACCAGCAAAATGCGCAGCGCCTTTTGCACGGTCGCGTGGTCGAAGTGGCGCAGCAAGATGGCGGCGGCGACGTCGATCGACGCGCGGCCGCCGGAGCAGGTAATGCGGCGACGGTCGATCGCGAACAGGCGGTCGGCGACGATGGCGTCGGCATTGACGTTGGGGAAGCGCTCGATGAAGTCCCAATAGTGGAACCAGCTCACGCAAATACGATGACCGTCGAGCACGCCGGCGCGCATGAGCGCGAAAACGCCGGTGCAGATCCCGACGACCGTCGTCTCGCCGCTGGCCGCGCGGCGGATGTACTGCAGCGTGGCTTCGCTCGCATGCGGGCCGGAGTGCAGCAGTCCGCCCACGACCACGAGATAGTCGACCGGCTCGGCGTCGGCGAAGGTCTCCCAAGGCGCGATCTGAATGCCGCAACTCGCACGCACGGGCGCAAGCGTTTCGCCGATCACGCGCCACGAGCAGCGCACGGGCTTGCTGTAGTCGCCTTCGTCGGCGGACAGACGCAGCATGTCGACGAAACCCGAGAACGCGGTCAGCGTGAAGTTCGGCAGCAGCACGATGCCGAAACGGATGCGCTCCTTGGGAGCGGCGTCGAAGGAAACGGCGGTGGCGAGTGTGTCGGACATGGAAGCACAGGATAGCGGCGATGTGGTTTCAGCCAAGCTTCCACGATATGGCCCCGAGACGCTTGTCGTTTTCCGCCATCGATCTTCGCAAAAGCGAAAATTTCACGGAATACACGCCGCATGGCGGGGCGGTTCCGCCGCCCTGGCGCGTTCGTTCTAGCGGCGGCGCCGCCGCTTTGGTCAACTCTTTAGCGGGCACACGACCCACGCCGCACCCATCCACGAGGCCTGTTTTCATGCCGCGCACCGAAACCGTCGAACTCAACAAACGCGCCTGTCACGGCGACGCTGAAGCCGCGCTCGCCCTGCTGGAGCAGAGCATGGCGCGCGGACACGGGCGTATCGGGCTGCTGCGTTATCTGCAGGCGCGTTGCGTGGGCGCGGCGCTCGCGCGTCGGCATCACGACTATGCAGAGCGCGTGGCGAGCAGGATGAGCGAGGACACGTTCGCGGCGCTGGTGGCGCAGGCGCAGCGCCGCCACAGCATGGCGGCGTGAACGCCCATACGCTTGCTCACAGCACGACGGTGCGGCCGTCGTTGATGAAGACCCGGCGCTCGAGAAATACCCGCACGGCGCGCGCGAGCGTCACGCATTCGACGTCGCGCCCCACAGCCAGCAGACGCTCGGGGTTCAGCGAGTGGTCGACCCGCTGCACTTCCTGCTCGATGATCGGGCCTTCGTCGAGATCGTCGGTGACGAAGTGCGCCGTCGCGCCGATCAGCTTGACCCCGCGCACGTGCGCCTGATGATAGGGGCGCGCGCCCTTGAAGCCGGGCAGGAAGGAATGGTGGATGTTGATGGCGCGGCCGGCCAGCTTCCGGCTCGTTTCGTCGGAAAGAATCTGCATGTAGCGCGCGAGAATCAGCAGCTCCGAACCGGTCGAATCGAACAGGTCGAGGATGGCGGCTTCCTGTTCACGTCGCGTTTCAGGCGTGACGGGGAGGTAGTGAAACGGCAGGTCGTGCTGCCTGGCGAGCGGTTCGAAATCGCGGTGATTCGAGGCAATGCCCGCAATGTCCATCTGCAGTTCGCCCATGCGCCAGCGAAACAGCAGGTCGGCGAGGCAGTGCTCGAGCTTCGACACCATGATGAGCACTTTGGGACGCACCCGCAGGTCGTGAATGGCCCAGGTCATTTCGTGCTTGCGCGCGACGCTCGCGAACTCGTCCCGCAGACCCGCCAGATCGAAGCGCTCGCCCGCGCCGGCCTGCACGACCTCGTGAAAGACGCAGCGCAGGAAGAAGCGCGTGCTGATGTCGTCGTCGAAGACCGTGAGCTCGTCGATATAGCCGCGGTGCGCATCGAGAAAGCCGGCGACCGCGGCAACCTGCCCGGCGGCGGCAGGGCAGGACAGCGTGAGCACGTAGCGGTGCTGCGGGTCTTCGGTGGGCATGCGCGTTCTCCTCGTGTCGTGATGCGCCCGCTGCAACTTGCGGCTCGTGCCGGGGCGCTGGCTTGATGGCGCAAGTAAGCCACCAATCCACGTGCCGCACATAGAACCCACGCGCTGTATCGAGAGAATGAATACGCCAACCCGGCGCCAACCCGGCGCCAACCCGGCACCTAACCCGCACCTACCCGTCGCCAACATGAAGAAGGTCACTTTTGCCCCTATGGCTGTCGCATTCCTGCTATCCCGCGCTTTTTTCTCCGGCAAGCATGGGGCTGCGGCTAATCTGGAGCGGAGATGGAGAGTTACCTGGGTCTGCAGGCGAGGGCGTTGAGCGGGCAGCGTGCCGCGCTTTTTCGCGTGCGCACATCGGTCGCCGACGTGTATCTGTCGGTGAGTCGCTCGAACTATGGCAACGAGGAACGGGCCGTGGTCGAAGTGGACTGCGCGCGCTTCTTGAGGCTCTGGCGCGACGACCCGTGCGGCGAGCACGCCGGGCTCGCAAACGGCAATCCGCAGACGTGGCGTGCCGACCCGCGCTTCGAACTGGCGGCCGAAGGTTTCAGCTTCGGCGAGCACGACCCCGTGCCGCTTGCCGAAGTCAGTTGCCCGGCGAGCGCCGCTGTGCCGCACGTTGCATTCACGGATGGCGTGATGCGGACCCTCTGGCTAGCCGCCTATGCAGCGAAGTCCTTTCCGGTGGAATGCAGTGTGAACGACGCCGAGGCGCTGCAGCGCCTGGCCGGAGCGGCTGGCAGCCGCTGGTTCAGCGTTGCCGAACTCATTGCGCCGCAGGTCGCTCGACCCCGGGAATGATGCGCTAGCGTCAGTGCGCGAGCACCCACATGAGCGATAGGGAGAAGGCGCCCACCACGACGGACGCGCAACGCTGGAAGAACGCGGGACGAATGAACGGCGCCCGGCCGTTGCGCGGCGCGGCGCCAATGGCGATCCATGTGAGGCCAATGGGAATCAGCAAGACCGCGAAGATCGCCATGGCCTGGAGCCACGTGATGACGCTCGCGAACGCCGTAGGCGGAAAAATCGAGCCGGCGAACAAAATGGCCTTGGGATTGAGCACCGTGGCGCTGAACAGCGTGCGCGTGCTGACCACGTCCCTTGCCGAGGTTTCGATCGAATCTGCCGTGAACCAAAGGCGCAAGGCGAGCCACGCCAGATAGAGGCTGCTGGCCACACGCAGCACCTTCGGCAGCCAGCTCAGCGAATTCGACGCATGAGTGAAGCACAGCCCCCAGACGGTAATCGACACCAGGTAGCCGGCCAGTTCGGCGACGGTCAGATGCGCGGAGCGCCGCAGACCCTGCCGCAAACCGGCGGCGGCGAGCAGCGTGTTGGTCGGCCCCGGCATGAGCAGCACGATCGCACAGCCCGAGACCATCAGCCCGATGGTGGAAATGGAAAGCATGGGAGCGACTGGGGGTCGGGTTATTGGAAGCTGCGGGTAAGGCGTTTTGACAGCCAATGACTGAAACTGCCCCGCAGTGCCCCCATTCTACGGCTTAAGTGTTTCGGGCGAAATGAATTGAAAATCAGGGCCTTACGAGAACTCAATTTCGGACCCGTCCGATCGTCAACGCATGTGCCTTTCTCTATCATGCAAGTCGTCATCCAACAGTCGACGGTCGACGATCCCTCGTTTTTGACCAGTCATTTCCCGCGACCGGGTTGCGAAAGGCCGCCAAGTGACTCCGCGGCTGCCGCTGAATTTCAAAACAATAATCCGAACACACTTACCCCGGTTTATGCCTATTTCAGCCGAGTCCGGGCCGCTAAATCACTGGCCTATATTCGTCATGCCGAGAGCGGCATCTGCTTTGGCAGATGTGCGCTTACGCCACGGGCTTAAGTTATTGATTTCAATGCATCTATTGATGCGTAACAAATCATTTCGAAATATTTCATGGCTCACCCTAAATAATTCGCGAATCACGCCGTTAAAGTACGCACGAGAACTTTGCCCAGAGAATTTGCGGGCCGAGGAAGAATAAACATACGCCGTTCGGGGTCGAGAGCCCGCACGCTGCGGCTGCCGTTATCGTCAACCCCTATGCCTGATTTGTCGTGGACCATGCCCGTGGCACGTTGGTCCTTCTGGTCTTCCGCATCGGAAAGTCTGCCTGAGGTTGCGTTCGTCGATCCGATGATGCGCCGCCGCCTGAGCGCGCTTTCGCGGATGGCGCTGAAGGTCGCGGGCGACTGCGTCGATGCGCAAACCCGGACACGCGTGGTTTTCGCATCGCGGCACGGCGAGTTGCGCCGCACGACGGACATTCTGCGCGACATCGAGGCACACAAACCCGTTTCGCCGAACGCGTTCAGCCTTTCCGTGCTCAATGCGATGACGGGGCTATTCGGCATCGTGCGGGGCGACCGTTCGCCGGCTACGGCCCTCTCGGCAGGCGCGCAAACGCTGGGCTACGCGCTGCTCGAAGGCCATGCGCTGCATGCCGAAGACCCCGGCAGCCCGGTATTGGTCGTCTACGCCGACGAACCCGCCGACACGCGCTACGGCGCGGTCGAGCAGGAAGTGCAGCGCGGCGCGTTCGCGCTGCTGCTCGATGCGAGCGAGGCTGCGCAAGGCCGGCTCGCGTGCTCCATCACGGAAAACAAGCAGGCCTTGGCCGCGCCAGCACGCACATTCCCTACGCAAAGTGAAGCGCTGCATCACTGCCTGAGCGGCGGCGCAAGCGCCGCGTGGCAGGGCAGCGGCGGCACATGGCAATGGAGCTGGCATGTCGGCTCGGCTTGATTACGGCTGGCGGCTCTTCGCCACCGGTTTCAGCCTCGCGTTGTTCGGCGCGTGCGGGCTGCTGTTCTCGGTGATCGTGTTTCCACTCGCGTCGGTCTGGCCGCATCGCGCTTCGCGGCAACGCGCGGTCACCACCATCATTCACTGGTTTTTCCGCTCGCTCGTGGCCGCCTTGCAGCGCGCGGGCGTCATGAAGCTCGACGTGGCGGGCGCGAAGGCGCTGCGCTCGGGCGCCCCTGCCATCGTTGTCGCGAACCATCCCACTTACCTCGACGTGGTGGTGCTGCTCGCGCTCACGCCTTCCGCCTGTTGCGTCGTGAAGAACGCGCACTGGCGCAACCCGTGCTTCTGGGGCATCGTGCGGGCGGCCGAGTACGTGAGCAATGCCGATCCCGCAGGCTTCGTCCAGGACTGCGCGCGCCAGCTGGCGAACGGCTACAGCATGATCATTTTTCCCGAAGGCTCGCGCAGCCCCGCGCCGAATCGCCTGCACGCGTTCTCGCGCGGCTTCGCGCATACGGCGCTCGAGGCCGGCGCGCCGGTTCTGCCTGTGCTCATGCACTGCGATCCGCCCGCCTTCACCAAGCAGATGCGCTGGTATCACATTCCGCAGCGACCCTTCCGCATGACCGTGAACGTGCTGGCGCCCATCGGCGTCCAGCCGCTCGCGCCGCGCGACATGCCTTCCGCACTCGCCGCGCGCAACGTCACGCGCACCATCGAGGCGCAAATCACACAGCACCTGTTTGACTATGGATACTTTAAAACTGGAAATTAAGCGGCTCCTGATCGAGGCGCTCGATCTCGAGCATCTCACGCCCGCCGATATCGACGACGACGCGCCGTTGTTCGACACCGACGGCGTGGGGCTCGACTCGATCGACGCGCTGGAGATCGGCATCGTGTTGCGCCAGCGCTATCAACTGACCATCAACGCCGACGACGAAAACGTGCGCGGCTACTTCCGGTCGATCAACACGCTCGCGGCGCTCGTCGCGGGCCACGCAAACGAAAACGCGGCGCTGGAAGCCACTGCAGGGAAAGGGGATTGAATCATGAACGAAGCTGAAATTCTCGACCGTATCCGCGAGATCTTTCACGAGAACTTCGATATCGATCCGGCACGCGTCACGCCGGAGGCGCACCTGTTCGAGGAACTGGATCTGGACAGCATCGACGCCGTCGATCTGGCCATCAAGCTCCAGGAAATGACGGGCCGCCGCATCAAGCCGGAAGAGTTCAAGCAGGTGCGCACGGTGGGCGACGTGATCGCCGCGGTCGAGTCGCTGCTCGTGACCCAGGCTTGAGGCCATTCGTGACGGTTCTTCGCGGGCACAGCTCGGCTGAGCCTGCCGCTGCAGGTGAAAGCAACGTGGCAGGCAGCCGGGCGCGCAGCAAGTGGAAGCTGCTAGCCGGTCTCGGCTACCCGGTCGTGATCCTGTGCGCGTGGCGCTGGGATTCGCCGCGCTTCGTGGGCTTGTTGCTGCTCGTGCTGCTCTGGATGCAGCGCGTGGCAGGCACGGGCGCGCTCGCCGCAACGCTGCGCAAGCTCACGCCGGTGGACTGGGCGGTGGCCGTCACGCTCAATGTCGCCTCGGTGGCCATCGTGATCACCAATAGCGAACGACTCATGCGCCTGTATCCTTCGCTCGTGAATATCGGGCTGCTCGTCGCATTCGGCGCGACCCTCGTGAAGGGTCCGTCGATGGTCGAAAAATTCGCACGTCTGACCTATGCCGATCCGCCCGCGCACATCGTGCGCTATACGCGCCGCGTCACGCAGCTCTGGTGTGGATTTTTCGCTTTGAACAGCCTGTTTTCGGCCTGGACGGCGCTCGTCTGGTCCGCTCACGCCTGGTCGCTCTACAACGGCGCGCTCGCCTACGGGATCATCGGCGCGCTGCTGGCCGGCGAGTTCGTCTGGCGCAAATGCATCATGCTGCCGCGTGCTGCGCGACGGGAGGCGGTGTGATCGCATTGCACGAGCTTCTCGTGACGCGTTGCCGCGCGCCGCGTAGCGTGGTTTGCGTCGATGGCGCGAACGTGACGGATTTCGCTACGTTCCGTGCGCATGCGCTGGGCATGGCCGCGCGCGTGCGCACGCGGCCGGGCCTGCGCTTCGCGCTATGGAGCGACGACCCGTATCTGTTCGCCTGTGCTTTGTTCGGACTGCTTGCGGCCGGCAAGGTGCCCGTGATTCCGGCGAACGCGACGCCGGGCTATCTCGCCGAACTGAGCGACGCGTACGACGCGGTGCTGGACGAAAACGAGCTTGCCGGGTGGTGTGCCGATACGGCTGCGGTTCAGCCCGTCGACCTCGGCATGGCGATCGACGCGAATGCGATGCTCACGCTCTTCACGTCCGGCAGCAGCGGCACGCCGAAGCCCGTACACAAGACGCTCGCGCAGTTCGACGCCGAAGTGCATACGCTGGAAGCCGCGTGGGGCACGCTGCTGGGCGACGCGGCCGTGCTCGCGAGCGTACCGCATCACCACATTTACGGGCTGCTGTTCCGCGTCTTCTGGCCACTGGCCGCGGGAAGGCCGTTCGCCCGCGCGACCTGTGCCGACCCGGCTCAATTGCAGGCGCGGATTGCCGAATGTTCGGCGCAGTGCGACGCGACCGTCGTCGTCTCGACGCCTGCGCAGCTCTCGCGCTGGCCCGATCTGCCGGGTTTCGCGACGCTCGGTCCGCAGCCGCGCGCGTTCTTCTCGTCGGGCGGCCCGCTGCCGCTCGACACCGCAAAGCAATACGCCGCCACGTTCGGTGCCGCGCCGCTGGAGATCTACGGCAGCACGGAAACGGGTGGCATCGCCTGGCGCAGACAAAACGAAATGCAAGCGTGGACGCCCATGCCGGGCATCGCCGCGCGCGTGGGCGCGGCAGAAGAGGGCGGCGCGCTCGAAGTGCGCTCGCCGCATCTCGGCCACGACGGCTGGCATCGCACCGACGACAAGGCCGCGTTCGACGAGCACGGCCGCTTCGTGCTGCAAGGGCGTCTCGACCGCGTGGTCAAGCTCGACGGCAAGCGTGTGTCGCTCAGCGAGATGGAGAGCAAGCTGCTGCTGCATCCCGGCGTTGCGGAAGTGAGGACCGTGCTGCTCGAAGGCGGCTCGCGCGAGCGCATTGGCACGCTCGTGGTGCTCACCGCAGAGGGCCGCGAAACGCTGCGCCGCGATGGCCGCGTTCTGCTCCTCAAGGCGTTGCGCCGCCATCTCGCCGCCTGGTTCGACGCAGTGGTTCTGCCGCGCCACTGGCGCATTCACTGCGCGCTGCCAGTCGACTCGCGCGGCAAGATTCAGGCGCAAGCGGTCGCCCGCGCGTTCGCAGCCAGCGAAGAAGGGTTCGAGCTGCTCGCGCAATGGGACGACGCAGAAGGGCGGGCTTTCGAGTTGCGCGTGCCGCACACGCTCGTTCATTTCGCGGGCCACTTTCCGGGCTTGCCGATTCTGCCTGGCGTCGTGCAGGTGGACTGGGCGATGCGGTTCGCGCGCGACTGGGTGCCCGGCGTGCGTGCGCTCGCCTCGGTCGATCAACTGAAATTCACCATGCCGGTACCGCCGGGTGCGCTGCTCAAGCTCGTGCTCAAGCACGACGCCGCGCGCCGGCGCGTAGCGTTCGCGTGGCGCGTCGGCGAACGCGACTGCGCGTCCGGCGCCTTCGTATACAGGGAGCCCGCATGAGCCTCGCGGCCTGTATCGTCATTCCGATCTACAACCACAAGGACGCGATCGGCGGCACCGTGGCGAACCTGATCGTCCACGGCCTGCCGCTCATCGTCGTGGACGACGGCAGCGACGACGCCACCCAGCAGGTGCTGGCGGACCTCGCGCGGCGCTACGCCGGCAAGCTCACGCTGCGGCGCCTGCCCGTGAACGGCGGCAAGGGCGCGGCGGTGATGGCGGGGCTGCGCGCCGCGCGCGACGCGGGCTATACACACGCGCTGCAGATCGACGCCGACGGCCAGCACGACGCCGCGGACGTCCCGCGCTTTCTCGCCACCGCGCAGGCGAATCCGCGTGCGGTCGTGATCGGCCAGCCCGTGTACGACGAGAGCGTGCCGAAAGCGCGTCTCTACGGGCGCTATCTGACCCATGTGTGGGTCTGGATCGAGACGCTTTCGTTCACGATTCGCGATTCGATGTGCGGCTTCCGCCTCTATCCGCTCGACCTCGCGTGTGCGCTGATCGACAGCGTGAAGTTGCCCGAGCGCATGGACTTCGACATCGAGATTCTCGTGCGCCTGCACTGGCGGCGCGTGGCGTTTGTCTCGATTCCGACCGCCGTCACCTACGCGGCCGATGGCGTCTCGCATTTCGACGTGCTGTGGGACAACGTGCGCATCAGCCGCAGCCACACGCGGCTCGTCGTGGGGATGCTCGCGCGTCTGCCGCTGCTGCTCGCCCACAAGGTTGTGCCGCGGCGCGCGGCTGCGGGCGATGGCAAAGACCCGTGGTGGCGCACGGCCGAACGCGGCAGCCGGCTCGGCATGGCGTTGCTCGCCTGGAGCTGCGGCCTGTTCGGGCGGCGCTTCACCGCGCTCTGGCTGCACCCCATCGTCGCCTACTTCCTGGTGACGGGCCGTCCCGCGCGCGACGCCTCGCGGCGCTATTTCGACCGGCTGCAGCAGTGTTCGCCGGAACGCGAGACGCCGCGCCCCGGCTGGTTCACGGCCTACCGCCATATGCTCTCGTTCGCGCAATCGGGCTTCGACAAGCTGGCTGCCTGGACGGGCCGCGTCGATCAGGCCGAGGTGGAGATCGACGACCCACGCGCGTTCGACGCGTTGATCGCGAGCGGCCGCGGCGCGCTCGTGATCGGCTCGCACCACGGCAACCTCGAAATGGCGCGCGCGCTGGCCGTGCGCGGCGCGCAAACGAAGGTGACGGCCATCGTCTACACGGAGCACGCGAAACGCTTCAACAGCGTGCTGGCTTCTGCAAATCACGATTTCGCGCAGCATCTCGTGCCGGTGAGCGACTTCGGCCCGCAAACGGCGCTGATGATGCAGGAGCGCATCGAGCGCGGCGAGCTGCTCGTCATCGTCGGCGACCGCACGCCCGCGCGCGAAACCGGCCGTACCACCGAAGCGCAATTCCTCGGCGAGACAGCCGCGTTTGCTCAGGGGCCCTATGTATTGGCGCATGCGCTCGCGTGCCCCGTTTATCTGCTGTTCTGCCTGAAAGAGCACACGGGCTACCGGCTTTACTTCGAGCCGTTTGCCGAGCGCATCGATCTGCCGCGGCGGGGCCGCGCCGAGCATATAGCGGCATGGGCGCAGCGCTTTGCGTCGCGCCTCGAACACTATTGCCGCAAGGCGCCTTACCAATGGTTCAACTTCTACGATTTCTGGGCGCGCCCCAGCGGGGGTGCGAATGGCCGAAACTGACCTGAAGGATGCCGACGTCAAAGCGGATGCCGTGGTATTCGGCGGCCGCCATTTGACGATCGAGGACGTCGTGGCGGTAGCGCGCGGCAGCGCCGCCGTGCGGCTCAACGACGACCCGGCCTGGCGCGAACGCATCGCGCGCGGGGCGGCGTTTCTGCGCCGGCATCTCGAAGCCGGAGCGACCGTGTACGGCGTCAATACGGGCTACGGCGACGCCTGTGTCGTCGACGTGCCGATGGCGCTCGTCGAGGCCCTGCCGCTGCAGCTCACGCGCTATCACGGCTGCGGCATGGGCGAGTATCTCGACGACGCCTCGGCGCTCGCCGTGATCGCCGCGCGTCTGAATTCGCTGGCGTTCGGGCTTTCGGGCGTGCGCCCGGTGCTGCTCGAACGCCTTGCCGATCTCATCAATCATCGCGTGTTGCCGCGTATTCCCGCCGAAGGCTCGGTGGGCGCAAGCGGCGACCTCACGCCGCTTTCGTATGTCGCGGCGGCGCTGGTCGGCGAGCGCGCCGTGCAGTTTCGCGGCGCGCCGTGCGAGGCGCGCGACGCGTGGCTCGCGCTAGGCCGCGAACCGCTCACGCTCGCGCCCAAGGAAGGCCTCGCGCTGATGAACGGCACGGCGGTCATGACGGGCCTCGCCTGTCTCGCGTTCACGCGGGCGGCGCAGCTCGCGCGCCTGGCCGCGCGGCTCACCGCGCTCGCCACGGTGGCGCTCGACGGGCGCGCCGCGCATTTCGACGCGTTCATTTTCGAGGCCAAGCCGCACGCCGGGCAGGGCGAAGCGGCGGCATGGATCCGCGCCGATCTGGCCGGCCGTCCGGACACGCCGGGACACCGCTTGCAGGACCGCTATTCGATCCGCTGCGCGCCGCACGTGATCGGCGTGGCGAACGACGCGCTCGCGTGGATGCGCCGCGACATCGAGAACGAACTGAACAGCGCCAACGACAATCCGCTGATCGATCCCGACGGCGAGCGCGTGCTGCACGGCGGCAACTTCTATGGCGGCCATATCGCGTTCGCCATGGACGGCCTCAAGACGGCCGTGGCGAATCTTGCCGATCTGATGGACCGGCAACTCGCCTTGCTCGTCGACGACAAGTTCAACAACGGCCTGCCGCGCAATCTCACGGGCGCGACGAGTGCGCGTGCGCCGATCAATCACGGCTTCAAGGCCGTGCAGATTTCGTCGTCGGCGTGGACGGCGGAGGCGCTCAAGCACACGATGCCCGCGAGCGTGTTCTCCCGCTCGACGGAGGCGCACAACCAGGACAAGGTGAGCATGGGGACGATCGCGGCGCGCGACTGTTTGCGCGTGCTGCAACTCACCGAGCAGGTCGCGGCCGCCCACGCGCTCGCCACCGTGCAGGCCGCGCGCCTGCGGCTGCGCGGCAACGCCGCGACCGTGATTCCCGAGCCGCTTGCCGCGTTCATGGAAGACGTGGCCGCGACGTCGCCATTCGTCGACGAGGACCGCGCGCTCGAACGCGAACTGCGCGCCATGACGGAGCGAATCGCAACAGGCGACTTCCTGGCGCAGAACGCGGAGGTCAGGCCATGAGCGAATCACGCAAGCTCGTGCCGGTGTTGAGCGCGAGCGCGAACGTGGAAGTGCCGTTCCATGACGTGGACGCGATGAACGTCTGCTGGCACGGCCACTATCTGAAGTACTTCGAATTCGGCCGCGCGGCGCTGCTGCGCAAGTTCGACTACGACTATCGCGAGATGCAGGCCTCGGGCTACGTGTGGCCCGTGGTCGAAGCGCATTTGAAGTATGTGCGGCCCGCCGTTTACGGGCAGCAGCTCGAGGTCTGCGCACACCTGCTCGAGTACGAAAATCGCCTGAAAATCAGCTACGAAATCTACGATCGCGATTCGCGCACGCGGCTCACGAAGGGCTACACGATCCAGGTCGCCGTGAACGCCGCGACGCAGGAGCTGCAGTTCGTCTCGCCGCCGGTCGTGCGCGAAAGGCTGGAGCGTGCATGGGCGCGTTGAAACGATGCGCGGCGGTGGCCGCTCTGCTTGCGCTTCAGTCGATGTGGATGCCGGCGCGGGCCGCGACGGCGGCTGTGACCGTGAGCACGAACGCGAGCGCCGGCGACGCGGCACTCGTCTCGCAGATCGCGTCGCGTCTCGCGCGCGCGAACGGCGTCCGTGCGCATTTCACGCAAACGCAGACGCTTGCCGCGATGAAAGCCCCGCTCGTCAGCACGGGTTCGCTGCTGTTCTTTCGCGAGCGCGGCGTGATCTGGCAGGTCGAGACGCCGTACAGGAAAACGTGGATCATGCGCGACAGCGGTGTCACCGTGATCGATGCCAACGTTCAACCTGATCAGCGCACCCGGAACGGCGGTGCACAGGGCGCGCGCGGTGCGGCGGAGATCGCGAAGATGATGCGGGCGATGCTCGGCGGCGACCTGAGCGGGCTGTACTCGCAATTCGACGTGGCGGCGCGCGGGACGCCTTCGCAATGGCAGATGCACCTCGTGCCGCGCCAGCCGCAGATCGCGCAGGCGCTGCGCGGCATCGAGATGGAAGGCGGCGACTTCCTGCACAGCTTGCGCATCACGTTCGCCAACGGCGACGTCACGCAGTACGACTTTAGCGGCAGCGCACAGGTGTCCGAACTGGCGCCCGCCGACCAGAAGCTTTTCGGAACGCCGTAGTGAGTTCCTCTGAGCTTCGCACCGCAACCCAGCCGTGGCGGCAGTGGACGCTGCGCGCCGCGTGGCTGCTGCTGGCCCTCGCGGCGACGCTGTATTGCGCCTGGCGCTTTGCGGGACCGACGCCCCTGCAGACGAACCTGCTCGCGCTGCTGCCGGCAACCGAGGCCGACCCCGTGGCCGAAGAGGCCGTGGACCAGCTTGCGAGCGCGCTCGGCAACCGCGCCGTGCTGCTCGTGTCGAGCAGCGACGCGGCGCACGCGAAAGCCGCGGCGCAGCGACTGGGCGCGGTGCTGGGCGCGAGTCACGCGTTCGCTTCGGTGACGGCGCAAGTCCCGCCGTTCGACCTCGGCCGCATTACGCGCTTCTACCTGCCGTACCGCTTTGGCCTGCTCACGGCGCAAGACCGTGCGATTGCCTCCGGGAGCACCGAAACGCTGCGCGGAGCGCTCGCCGAGCGCATCTATGGACTGCCGGACGCGGGTCTCGCGACGTCGCTCGCCGACGATCCCTTTGGCTGGCTTCAGCACTGGCTCGCGGGGCTGCCGCTCGCGGCATCGAATCTCACCATCGAAGACAGTTTCCTCGTTGCGCACCGCGCTAACACCACGAGCGTGCTCGTTATCGGCACGCTGCCTGGATCAGCCTACGAATCCGATGTTCAGCGAGGCGTGCTGCTTGCCGTCGCACACGGCGAGGCTGCGCTCAAGGCTTCATGGCCCGATGTAACCGTCGCGCGCACGGGCGCCGTGTTCTATGCCGAGTCTGCGCGCCGCGCCTCGGAGCGCGACGTGCATCTGATTGGCATCGTTTCGGCGGTAGGCATCGCACTGCTCATGCTCTGGATCTTCCGCTCGCCGCGGCTGATCCTGCTGGGTTTCGTTTCCACGGCACTCGGCATCGTGTGCGCGCTCGCGGCCACCATGCTCGTCTTCGGCAAGCTGCATCTGTTGACGCTCGTGTTCGGCGCGAGCCTGATCGGCGAGGCGGTCGATTACTCCATTCAGTACTTCGTCGTCTACCTCGGCACGCGGCACGGCTGGGATTCGCGGCGCGGCGCACGGGAAGTGCTGCCCGCGCTCACGGTGGCGCTCAGCACGAGCCTGCTTGGCTACGCCATTCTGACGTTCGCGCCGTTTCCAGCGCTCAGGCAGATCGCGTGCTTTGCCATCGTCGGCATCTTCACCGCCTTCGCTTCCGTCATCTGGCTGCTGCCGAGCCTCATGACGCAGCCCGCGCGCCGCAGTCCCCAAACGCTCTTCGCGGTGGCCGCGGCCTCGCTCGCGAAATGGCAAGCGCTGATCGGCAGGCGGCGCGCATGGGGCGTCGCGCTTGCACTGGTGGCCATCGCCGTGCCGGGATGGCTGCAACTGCGCAGCGACGACGACATTCATCTGCTGATCCAGCGGGACCCGGCGCTCGTTGCGCAGGAGCGTGTGGTGTCGAGCGCCGTGGGGGCCGACAACAGCGCGCAGTTCTTCGTCGTGCGCGGCACGTCGCCCGAGGCCGTGCTCGAGCGCACCGAGGCGTTGTGCGCGCGGCTCGGCACGCTCACGGGCGCGTCTGCGCTGAGCGGCTGGCAGTCGGTGACGTCGTTCGTGCCCTCCGAAGCGCGGCAGCGGGCCGATCGCGCGTTGCTCGGCGCGCATGTGTTCGCCGATCCCACCGCCTTGCGCACGCTGCTGGGCGAAGCGGGCTTTCGTGACGAGGTGGCGCAAAAGTGGCTCGATGCCTGGGCGCATTCGGGCGCTTCCGTGCTGCACGTGGACGACTGGCTTGCCGAACCCTGGTCGCAGCCGTTCCGCCACCTGTGGCTCAGGCGTTCCGTGAGCACGCCCGGTGCATTCGCCGCGATCGTGATTCCGCAGGGCGTGTCCGCTGCGAACGCGCCCGCGCTTCTCGACGTCGCGCATGCGCTGCCCGGCGTGAGCTTCGTCGACAAGGCGGCGAGCGTATCGCGGCTGTTCGGCGTGTACCGGCAGGACGGTGCGATCTGGCTCGCGGGCGCGCTCACGCTCGTGCTCGCGCTGCTGATGTTCCGCTACGGCTGGCGCGGCGCCATCTCGGTTGCACTGCCGGTGTGGCTCGCCATCGGCGTCACGCTCACCGCTTTCGGCTATGCGCACGTGCGCATCAATCTCTTCAACATGCTGGCGCTGATGCTCGTGCTCGGCGTGGGCGCGAACTATGCCGTCTTTCTGCGCGAAGGCGCGATGCGCGCTGCCACCGATCGCGGCGCGGTATGGACGGGTGTGCTGCTATCGGCCGCGACCACGCTGCTCTCGTTCGGCATGCTCGGCATGAGTTCCATGCCCGCGCTCAAGAGCTTCGGCGCCACACTGTCGCTCGGCATCATGGTGTCCGTCATGCTCGCGCCGATCGGCATGCCCACGAATCAACGGAGAAAGGCCTAATGGCGCCCCCTGTCTATTTGCACGCGCTCGGCATGGTCAACGCGCTCGGCGACGACGTGGCTGCGATCGTCGCAGCGCTCGGGCGCGGCGAAGCGCCCGGCATGGGGCCGATCGCGACCCGCACCGGCACGGCGTTCGTGGGGAGCGTGAACGCGCCGCTCGACGTTGCGCCGCCCGCATCGCTCGCCTGCTACGACTGCCGCAACAACCGGCTTCTGCTTGCCGCGCTGGCGCAGATCCGGGCCGCGATCGAAGCCGCACGCGAACGCTTTGGCGCGGGCCGTATCGGCGTCGTGCTGGGTACGAGCACGTCGGGCATCAGTGCCGCGGAAATGACGTTCACCCAGCCTCTGCAGCAAGAAGCCGCTTCGACGTTCGACTACCGCCAGATGGAAATCGGCACGGCCGCGCCGTTCGCCGCCGCGGCGCTCGACCTGCGCGGCCCGGCGTACACGATCTCCACGGCATGCACGTCGAGCGCCAAGGCTTTCGTCGCCGCGCGCCGTCTGCTGCGCGCGAACCTGTGCGATGCCGTCGTCGTGGGCGGCGTCGATTCGCTTTGCGAACTCACGCTGCAAGGTTTCGCCTCGCTCGAATCGACGAGCCCCGTACGAACCAACCCGATGAGCGCGCAGCGTCGCGGCATCAACATCGGCGAAGGCGCGGCGGTGTTCCTGATGAGCCGCGAGGAGGGGTCGGTGATGCTCGCGGGTGCGGGAGAGTCGAGCGACGCCCATCATATTTCCGCACCCGACCCACAGGGCGCGGGCGGCGAACTCGCATTGCGTGCCGCGCTCGCCGACGCGGGCATCGGTGCGGCCGCGATCGGCTACGTCAACCTGCACGCAACGGCCACGATCAAGAACGACCAGATGGAAGCGCATCTCATGGCGCGCGTGTTTCCCGACGGCGTGGCCGCGAGCGGCACGAAGCCGCTCACGGGGCATACCCTCGGCGCGGCGGGCGCGAGCGAACTGGGGCTCGCGTGGCTCACGCTCGCTCGCGACGACGTTGCGCTGCCGCGCCATCTGTGGGACGGCGAAGCCGACCCGGCGCTGCCCTCGCTCGACCTGGTTGAAGACGTGCGGTATTTGCCGCGCAACGGCGTGCGCCAATACGTGATGAGTAACTCATTTGCGTTTGGCGGCAGCAACGTTTCACTCATACTCGGACGGTGATCGAGGCCATGAATTCCGTTCCTTCCTTATCGACGGACGCATTCCCGCCGATCGAGGCGATCATCCCGCACCGTGGCACGATGCTGCTGCTCGACTCGGTCGCCGCCTGCAGCGATGAATCGCTCACAGCGCTCGCCCGCGTGCGCGCCGATGCCTGGTATGCCGACGAGCAGGGCGCGATGCCCGCGTGGATCGGCATCGAACTGATGGCGCAGGCGATCGCGGCCCACGTCGGCCTGTTGTCGATGCGCGATGGCAAGCCCGCGCGCCCAGGCGTGCTGCTCGGCACGCGCCGCTATGAGGCGGCGCAAGGCGCGTTCGCAAGTGGCGCGCCGCTCAGCATTACGGTCAACGAACTGCTGCGCAGCGAAGAAGGCCACGGCGCGTACGGCTGCACCATCAGTCAGGATGGCAAACTATTCGCCGAGGCCACCGTGAAGGTGTATCAGCCACGCGATTTTCAGACTTTCATCGAGGAAAATTCCAGATCATGAGCCGTCGTGTTCTCGTCACCGGCGCGAGCCGCGGCATTGGTCGCGCGATCGCCTATCATCTCGCCGCGGACGGCTTTGCCGTCACCGTGCATTGCCGCACGGGCCGCAACGAAGCGGATGCCGTCACGGCTGGCATCGTCGCACAGGGCGGCGCGGCCAGCGTGCTGCAGTTCGACGTGCGCGACCGCACCGCATGCCGCGCGGCGCTCGAAGAAGACGTGGCGGCGCACGGCGCCTACTACGGCATCGTCTGCTGCGCGGGCGTGACGCGCGACGCAGCGTTCCCCGCACTGACCGACGAAGACTGGGACATCGTGCTCGAAACGGGCCTCGACGCGTTCTACAACGTCGTGCATCCGCTCGTCATGCCGATGGTACGTGCGCGCAAGGGCGGCCGGATCGTGACGGTGGCCTCGGTGTCGGGCGTGACGGGCAATCGCGGTCAGGTCAATTACAGCGCCGCCAAGGCCGGACTGATCGGTGCGACGAAAGCGCTCGCGGTGGAGCTGGCCACGCGCAACATCACGGTCAACAGCGTCGCGCCCGGGCTCGTCGATACGGGCATGCTCGACGACGTGCCGCTCGAGCACGCGCTCAAGGCCGTGCCGATGAATCGCGTGGGACAGCCCGCCGAAGTTGCGGCCGTGGTCGGCTTCCTGATGTCCGACGCGGCGTCTTATGTCACGCGCCAGGTCATCGGCGTCAACGGCGGGATGGTCTGATGAAACGCGTCGTCATTACCGGCATGGGCGGCGTGACCGCGCTCGGCGATCAGTGGGAGCAGGTCGAAGCCGCGCTCAAGGGCGGCGTCAACGCCGTCAAGCGCGTGCACGACTGGGACTATATCGAGTCGCTGCATACACGCCTTGCGTGCCCGCTGCCGGCGTTCAATACACCTGAACATTACCCGCGCAAGAAAACGCGTTCGATGGGCCCGGTCTCGCTCTACGCGGTGCGCGCGAGCGAACACGCGCTGGCGGACGCGGGCCTGCTCGACGACGCGTCGATCAAGGACGGCCGCATGGGCGTGGCGTACGGCTCATCGGCCGGATCGGTCGAGCCGGTGCGCGCGTTCGGCAAGATGCTCGAAACGGGCTCGATGAGCGACGTGACGTCGAACAGCTACGTGCAGATGATGCCGCACACCACGGCCGTGAACGTGAGCCTCTTCTGGGACCTCAAGGGGCGCATCGTGCCGACGTCGTGCGCGTGTGCGTCGGGCAGCCAGGCCATTGGCTACGCCTACGAGATGATCGCGAATGGCAAGCAGACGCTGATGCTCGCGGGCGGTGCCGAGGAGCTCTCGGGGCCCGGCGTGGCCGTGTTCGACATGCTCTACGCCACGAGCACGCGCAACGACGAGCCGCAACTCACGCCGCGTCCGTTCGATGCCGCACGCGACGGCCTCGTGGTGGGCGAGGGCGCGGCTACGCTCGTACTCGAGGAATACGAGCATGCCGTGGCGCGCGGCGCGCGCATTCATGCGGAAGTGGTCGGCTTCGGCTGCAATTCGGACGGCGCCCATATCACGCAGCCCACGGCGGCGACGATGGCGGTCGCGATGCGCCAGGCGCTCGCCGACGCGCGGTTGGCCCCCGAGGCGATCGCGTATGTGAATGCGCACGGCACCTCCACGGATCGCGGCGACGTGGCCGAAAGCCAGGCCACGGCGGCGACCTTCGGCGCGCGCATGCCGATCAGCTCGCTCAAGAGCTATATCGGCCATACGCTCGGTGCTTGTGGCGCGATCGAGGCCTGGTGGACGATCGAGATGATGAAACGCAACTGGTACGCGCCCACGCTCAACCTGACCGAGGTCGATCCGGCCTGCGCGCCGCTCGACTACATCCTGGGCGAGCCGCGCACGATAGACGCCGAATACGTGATGAGCAACAATTTCGCGTTTGGCGGCGTGAACACGTCGCTGATCTTCCGGCGCGCGCGTTGAGCATGCCGACATCGTTATCAGCGGGCGGCTTGCGGCGCGTCGTCGTGACAGGCATGGGCATCGTCTCGTGCCTCGGCAATACGCTCGACGGCGTTTCCTCGCGATTGCGCGACGGGCGGGGCGGCATCACGCGCGTTCAGGCGTGGCGCGAACGCGGCTTCGCGAGCCAGGTGGCGGGCGTGGCTGCGGTGGACGGCGAAGCGCCGTTCGGGCGCAAAGCCGAACGCTTCATGGGCGACACGGCGCGCTTTGCCTGCCACGCCGCGCGCAGCGCGATCGCCGATGCGCAGCTCGACGCGCACGCGCTGCGCACGCCTCGGGCCGGCGCGGTGGTGGGCTCGGGCGTCGGCACGATGTCCGCCTACGACACGGCCATGGCAAGCGCGAACGCGCGCGGCATCGACCGCGTGCCGCCCTATACGGTGCCGCAGGCGATGAGCAGCACGACATCGGCGAATCTTGCGCACGTGTTCGGAATGGAAGGCGTGACGTATTCGCCTTCGTCGGCGTGCACGACTTCGGCACTCGCAATCGGCCAGGCCATGCAGCTGATCCAGACGGGCCGCCAGGACATCGTGCTCGCGGGCGGCGCCGAAGGCTTGCACGACAACATGACGCTGATGTTCGACGCGATGGGCGCACTTTCGCGCGGCTTCAACGACACGCCGGAACGGGCGTCGAGGCCCTATGACGCGCGGCGTGACGGCTTTGTGATCGGCTCGGGCGCAGGCATCCTCGTGCTCGAATCGCTCGCGCATGCGCAAGCGCGCAACGCGCGCATCTACGCGGAGCTGACCGGCTACGGCGAAGGCACCGACGGCGCGCATATGGTCGCGCCGCAGGCGGGCGGCATTGCGCGCGCAATGCGGGAGGCGCTCGCCGAGGCCGGCTGCCGCCCGGACTACATCAACACCCATGCGCCTTCGACGCCCTCGGGCGATATCGAGGAACTGCTCGCGCTGCGCGCCGTGTTTGGCGGCGAGATCCCTGCGTTCTCCTCGACGAAGGCGCTCAGCGGCCATCCGCTCGGCGCATGCGGTGCGCACGAGGCCATCTACACCTTGCTGATGATGCGTGATCGCCGGATTGCGGGCGCCGTGGGCATCGAAGCGCTCGATGCGACTGCCGCCGGCATGCCGCTCGTGCGTCAAACGCGCGATGCGCGCATCGAAACGGCCATGTCGGTTTCATTCGGGTTCGGCGGCAGTTGCGCCAGCCTGGTGTTTCGCGCCTGGAATGCAGTCTGAGGTTTCGGGCAACCCTGAAGATAATGAGGATTCCAATGAAAAAGACTTACCTCACGCTGAGCACGGCCACGATCGTCAGCCTGACGTTGGCCGGTTGCGGATCGCAGCGCCTCACGCTGCCGATTCAGCCCGCAGCTTCCCTCTCGACGACTAAAGCCGCGTCCAGCACGGACCCCGCCGCGAAAATCGCCGTGTATTTCGGCGCGCAGCCGCATCCGGAAGTGGTGCGCCACGTGGGTGACGCCTCGCATTCCCTGCGTGTCGCCCGCGCGACCGACGGCGCCGAGGCTACCTGCAACAAGGCGCTCGCGAGCGCGCTCGACAAGCTGCGCGCGGATGCCCACAACAAGGGCGCCAACGCCGTCATCAACGTGACCACGCGCTTTCACGGCACCGAAACCGGGTCGGCTACCGAATACACCTGCGGCGTGAGTCCGAGCGCGGCGGCCATCGCCGTTACGGGTGACCTCGTGGTGCTGAAAACGAACTGAACCAACGGAGAAAAGCAATGAAGAAACTGTGGATGTTCGCCGCGCTGTGCGCGGCTTTTGCGGCG
This sequence comes from Paraburkholderia sp. CNPSo 3281, assembly GCF_024206515.1. Lineage (NCBI taxonomy): Bacteria > Pseudomonadati > Pseudomonadota > Betaproteobacteria > Burkholderiales > Burkholderiaceae > Paraburkholderia > Paraburkholderia sp. CNPSo 3281. The sequence continues at coordinate 21,450 of NZ_JAMBPS010000056.1, forward strand.
TCGCACGCCTACGCACGCAATACGGTCGACACCTATTCCGTCGATGTGGCGCTCCAGAGCGAGCCCGGCAAGGTGAGCGACGACATTGCGCTGTACTTTGCGGGCCAGCCTCATCCGGCGGTGAAGAAAACGCTGGGCCAGTTCTCCACGAACAAGAAGACGAACGCGTTTGGCAAGAGCGACGAAGCGGCGTGCCAGCACGTGTTCCTTTCGGCCGTGGCCGAGTTGCAGGAACGCGCGCGCAAGGAAGGCGGCAACGCGATCATCAACATCAAGAGCAACTACAAGAACGAACTGCGCGAGAGCGCCACGGAATTTACGTGTGGCGCGGGCGCAATGATCGCCGGCGTGGCGCTCGTCGGCGACGTGGTGACGCTCAAGGGCGGCAAGTAACCCGCAGCAGGCGGCGTCGGGCGACCCGCCTCACGCCGCCTTCATGCCGGCTTGACGGCGGCTACGTTGACCAGGGTTTCGCGCCGCTTCCCAGGCTCGGGATGATGCAGGCCGAGGCGCTCGAAGAGACCGAAATCCGCTGCACGGCTCCACCACAGATAGGGCAGCGAAACATTGCGCTCCGAAAAGCGGAAACCCGCCGTGCGGATCATTTCGAGGTAGCCATTGGCGCTCTTCTGCACGTGCATCGGATGGCGGAATAGCAGGCGGATGACCCACGAGCGGATGTAAGCCTCGGTGGATTCGGCGAACAGCAGCACGCCGCCCGGCTTGAGCACGCGGTGGAATTCCGCGAGCGCGCGTTCCTGCTCGACGAGATGATGGAACGTCTGGTGGCAGAAGACGATGTCCGCGCTGGCCGTGGGTAGCGGCAGGCTCGCACAGTCTCCGTGCAGCAGCTCGAACGCTGGTTGCGTCTGCGATCTGTCCTGGCAGGTGCGCGCGGCACGCGCCGCCAGTTCGAGCGACGCCTCGTGATAGTCGATTCCGACGACGCGGCGCGGGCGGAAAGCCTCGACCAGCAGGCTGAACGACTTGCCCTGACCGCAGCCGACATCGACGATTTCGGGCGCGTCGGGCAAAGGCACGTCCACGAGGTGCTTGAGGTCGTTGATCGCCACGCGCAGCACGTGGTGCTCCCACGTATGGGTGCGGAGAAACCAGATGCCGAAGGCCGTTTCCGGTACGAACGGGACGTAATTTGATTCGGAAACCGACATATTTTTTTATCCGTTGCGAATGCGGTCGTGGACGAGAATGGGCATTGTAAATGCAAGGGCGGGGCGAGGGGTGTCAGAATCACGGTTTCGCGCAGCGTAGTGCGCTTGCATTGGGCATACAAGACGTAACAGGACGTGACAGGACGTGACAGGACGTAACAGAGCGCGTCAGAAAGAGAAGGAATAGGACTATGGAAAAGAGCATTGGAGAAGCCGTTACGACCCCAGCCGCGCGACGCGAAGCCGTCGACGTGGCGATCATCGGCGCCGGCCCCTCGGGCGCGGTCGCTGCCGCCTTGTTGCGCAAGGCCGGCCGCTCGGTGCTCGTGCTGGAGCGCCGGCATTTCCCGCGCTTCTCGATCGGCGAGAGCCTCTTGCCGCAAAGCATGGCGTATCTCGAAGAGGCCGGCATGCTGCAGGCCGTGGTGGAGGCCGGCTTTCAATACAAGAATGGCGCGCATTTCGTGTGGCGCGACGAGGTGTCGTCGTACGACTTCCGCGACAAGCATACGGCGGGCTGGGGCACGACGTACCAGGTGGAGCGCGCGAAGTTCGACGAGCTATTGATCGGCTGCGCCGCGCAGCAGGGCGCCGAAGTGCGTTTCGGCCACACGGTGACGGGCATGCGCACGGGCGACGCGCCGGTGCTGGAGGTGATCGACGAACACCAGGCGCGCTATGAAGTGCACGCGCGATTCGTGCTCGACGCGAGCGGCTTCGGCCGCGTGCTGCCGCGCCTCCTGAAGCTGGAGGCGCCCACCGGTCTGCCGACACGTGCCGCGATCTTCAGTCATGTGCGTGACGGGCTGCCGCTGGACGCCTTCGACCGCAACAAGATTTGTATCGCGACGCACCCCGAGCACCGCGACGTGTGGTTCTGGATGATCCCGCTCGCGGGCGGCCGCTCGTCGGTGGGCTGTGTTGCCGATGCCGCTTTCCTCGACGTGCCGCAAGCGGAACGCGAGGCGCGGCTGCGCGCGCTCATTCGCGAGGAGCCGACGTTGAACCGCCTGATCGGCGACGCGCCATTTCTCATGCCCGTGAACCAGATCGGCGGTTATTCGGCCAACGTCGAACGATTGCATGGGCCCGGGTTCGCGCTGCTCGGCAACGCAGGCGAGTTTCTCGATCCGGTGTTTTCTTCGGGTGTCACCATTGCGCTGCGTTCGGCGCACCTGGCCGTGAAGGTGCTCGAGCGCGCGCTCGGCGGCGCGGCCGTGGACTGGCACGCTGAATACGACGTGCCGCTGCGCAAGGGTATCGATACGTTCCGCGCGTTCGTCGAGCGCTGGTACACCGGCGAGCTGCAGGACATCATTTACTACCCGCGCCAGACGCCCTTGATCCGTCGGATGATTAGCTCGGTTCTGGCGGGCTACGCATGGGACGAGAGCAACCCGTACGTGGCGGAGCCGGTACGCAGGCTCACTTCGCTGCATGAGGCGTGCAAGCTGTCCCTGTAGCTAGCGGTGAGGGCCGCATGTTGGGTTGGCGCCTGCGGCGGGTCGCAGGACCAACCCGGTTTTCGCGGTTTCACTGGCCCGGTGGAGGAACCGCGCCTAGCTGGATCATCAGCCCGAGCGTGTCCATGATGAGGCGGGTTTCCTTGATCCTGGCGTCCTGAAAGCGGTCGATGACCATACCCCATACCTTGACGGAGCGCCCCGTTGCGTCCACGCCGAGGAACGTTCCCCCGTGCGTGCCCGTCCACTCGAAGCGGGTCAGCACGCGGTCTCCCTCGGTGAGTTGTTCCTCGACGCGCCAGTGCATGTCAGGGAACGCGGCTCGCATCCCTCGCACGACATCCTTGAGGCCCTCGATACCGGGACCCTGGCCGGGGAACGGCACCTGCTCGACCATGTCCTCCCAGAAAAACCGCTCCGCGGCGTCGATCTGCCCTTGATTCAGGACTTCCTCGATAAACGCGCGAACAATATCGCTTGTTTCGTGCATGGAATGGACGTCTCCTGGCTGGCGAGGTTGGGAAGTGAGGCCGGTTGCTGCAGAGTAGGTGGGCAAACATAAAGACGTGCGCCAGAGTCGCGCGAGAACGTGCGGTGGCGCACATTCGGGGCTTTGACGCTCAATGACCTTCACGAGGCCACATGCCGGGAGGGTGGGTAGCCTGTGAGTTTCGCGCGTCGGCGGATTGCCTTCACCTCTTCCCGTTCGAGTCCGAGCGAAGCCAGAAACGCTGCGTGCGAGTCGGGGTTTTCAGCCTCGAACTCTGCATGCCACCTGTCCATCTCCGCTTCGTCGAAGCCGGCGCTGCGCAGCAACGCAACCCATGAGCCTTTGCCGCGCTTCTTTCCTCGCCGACGAAACGATGGTTGCGCGAGCAACGTGGCGATCGCATTCTGACGCTGCTTGAGACGCGCGATTTCCTCCGTCAACACCATCAAATGCGTTTCAAGGATCTGGGCGGCTGCGTCTGCTTCGTTCGCGAGGACGTCGCGTATTGCGGCTAGTGGCAACCCGGCGGCCCGGTACGCACAGATTGTGCGTAGACGCTCGCGTTGCGTCTCATCGTAGAGCCGGTACCCCGCGGTGCTGCGTGCGACCGGCACGAGCAAGCCTAGCGCTTCGTAGTGCAGCAGCGAGGAACGCGAAAGTCCCGCCTCGCGTGCCAGTCGCCCTAAAGTGAGACGAGTGAGACGTGTCATGACGGCAAAGGAAGTCTATCGGGTGAGAGAAAGAACACGCGCGCTTCGGGCCGGCTCAGCTTGTCGGGCGAATAGTACGCGGCGACAAGCGCGCGGCAATCGCTGGAAAAGGCCGGTGCGTGTGCGAGAAACTCATCGAACGAGTGCAATGGATCCGATGCGCCCGCATGCGCCATGAGCCGGATCAGCGCCTCCGTGATTGTACGGTGGTACCGGCCCGGCGCGCCGAGATGCGCGGCGTATTGCGCGATACCGGCACAGGTGCGCTCGATCGCCTCGTCCAGAGGGAAACGCTGCAAGTGTATCCACGCCACGCGCAGATGGTTGCGATGATTGAACGCCGCCGGTGGCAACCGGCAGGCGAGAAAGGCTTCGAGGAAAGCGTCGTCAGTGAGATCGCGGGTCGTTTCCATCTCGATCGATACCCTGTTTGTTGAACACGGTATCGATCGTGAAGGTGACTACGGTAGTCGGGTCAAGCGCCTTCGTGCCGCTTCGGGTCGCTGGTGCCGTCGAACGCTCAGGCTCAATGTGCTGCATGAGGCGTGCAAGGCCGTTTAGCCCATGGAAAGGGGCGCATGGCGGCTTGTCGGCTGCAAGCGCCCTATGTCTGGTCTGAGGGACCGATGAAGAAATATGTCAAGCAGCTCTCGACTAAAAGTTGGTATAGGTCTCGCCAAGAATGTCGGCCTCAACGGCACCACTATATTTAACGCCGGAGACTGAAACGGTTTCGTGCTTTTTCGAGTCATGCCAATTCGTACCCGCAAAGCAATGGACCTTGGCGTTTTGACTATGGTTCGACAGGATGCGCTTGAAAGCGTTTCTAGCTTCACGGTAACTCGGATAGGTAAGGCTAACAGCACGGTAGTAGCCGTCTACCTGTTCGGTGGGCTGCTCACCCCAGCCGCTTTTCTTGAAATTGAAAATTCGATAGTAAAATTTTTCCTCGATCTCCGGGCTTCCCACGTCTTTCTTGACTGCTGCATAGACGGGATCGATGTGTTTGGCTGCCTGATCTGCTGGCCCCCGGTACGGTCCAATCCAAAGCGTGATTACCCGGTCGAGGCGCGCATCCTTTTGGCTTTCGTATTCTTCGCGTTCCCTTTTATAGGCTTCGTAAGAGAATCTCTCGGCGGAAAACAAAGTCAGATTGTCACTATCGAATCTTGAGAAGTCGATATGCAACGCATGTGAAACAGCCGGTGGCAAGACGAGAAACCGGCCTGGATTGGCTGAAAGCTTACATTTAGGCACCTTCAAATTGGTGGCCTTGGTGCGCGCGGAACAGATTCTTCCAATTGCATTCCATACGGCAAGATCGAATTCCTTTGGACGCGAATTTACCATGCCTTCATTGTTACGATTGATCTCGGCGATTTGATCTTGAACCAGCGTCTCATCTTTCTGGACAAACGCCTCATCGATTTCCGCATGGATGACAACGTCTTTACCCTGATTTGCTACACCGGTATGCGGGTTGCCCTCAATCAGAAACCAGGATGCCTGGCCATGCTCGCCCTTATAAGGCTTGAACGCCGGATTGCCCTTGATCGCGTTCTCGATCAATTTGCGCGCTACAATTAACGTGGCTTTCGTGGTGACGTGTAATGGCATTTGAAAATCTCCGCTGCGATTGCTGACTTGCGGGCTCGATCGCGGCCGCCAATCAAAAATTGCCGAAGAACCCGCGCGCCGCGACCATGCAGAACGGCGCGACGATGTCGGCGTGGTAGGCCTGCAGGACGGCAGACATGCCACCATCCGTTGCACCCGCCTGAACCGCCTGCGCGGCGACCGCCGCCTTGGTCTGGGCGAAACCCGTCTTCACCGCGGCAAACGGATCGTTCGCGCCCCGCGCGGAATCGACGTCGAGCACGCTCGTCAGGCCCGGCGCGACGTTAGCGTTCTTCCAGTAGGCCTGCTCGATCGCCGCATTGAAAAAGAACACGGTCGGGTCGAGGTGGCCGCCGCATAGCAGCACGGGCGAGCGCGGCACCCAGTTACGCAGATCGTTGCGCCTGAACGCCTGCCGTAGCGGCTGGGCCGGACTGGCAGCGGTGGCCATCGCGGCGGTCGGCGTGGGAAAGGCGCCATCCGGATTGGCCATGGCGTCTTCGAGCATGCTCAAACGATAAGTGTTGCGCACGAGATTCGCGGTGCCGAATCCCAACGCAAATAGCGGCGTCAATTCAGCGGGCGCCAGCGGTGGCGCAAGAGGCGGCGTCAATGAGGCGAACTGTGGCGCAGGCGGCGTGCTGCTGAAGAGCTGCGTTGCGGGCAGTTTGCCTTTAGCGAACAACGTGTCCATGGACGTGACGCTCGGCAGCAGGTTCTCTATGCCAGGGGCGTAGGCCGCTTCGAAAAAGTCGCCTGGTTTGCGATAGATGTTGCCATACGCATGCTGGTAGCTCGTGGTCACCAGCACGGTAAAGATCGTCGAGCCGAGGTCGACCTCGCCCTGGACCAGTGCGTCGGCCATGGCGCCGAGCGCGTAGGGACCCGAGCCGGGCGCGGAGGCGGTGACGTTGATGCCGGCTGCCTGCAGCGCGCGGTGTGTGGCGAGCGCCACGTAACCGCCCTGCGAGTAACCAGTGACGAACAGCTTGCCGTTCTCACGCGTCTTGTTTGCCGGGTCGGGAAGCGCCATGGCGAAGCGAGCCGCGCGCAACGAATCGATCACATCGGCCGATTGCTGGTCGCCGTTCAGATAAGGGTGGTACGGCAAGGGGGAGCCCGAGTAGCCGGCATAGTTGCTCGCCACGACGAGATACCCTTGAGCCGCGTAGATCGCCGCCACGGCAATGCCTTCGCCTGCGCCGTCACCGTTGGCCGGGTCCGTTTGCGTGATGTCGGCGATGTTGTAGTTGCGGTAGGTCGTGGTTCCGTGCGCGTACAGCATGAGGGGGTGCGGACCGTTGCAAGAGGCGCCGCCGCCGGGAATCATCAGCGCGGCGCTGGACATCGTGGGTTCGCCAGCGCCGCCTATCGTGAGGTAGCGGAAGTACTTGATTTCGATGTCGCATCGCGGCGTGCCGGCAATCTGCAGCAATTGCTGACCGGTTGCGTTCGTGCCTAGCAGCCTGGTGAAGTCGCCTGCGCTCAGGCGCAAGCTCGTTCTCTGCTCGACTAGTTGGCCGCGGAAAAAGCAACTCAACCCGTTGCATATTGAGGCGGCCTGCACGACAACACTGGCACTCGACAAAAGGAAAGTCAGCAGTACCAAACCCGTCTTAAGCATCGCTCCTCGCATTTCACGCTCCGTTTTTGTTGGTGTTCGGAAAATGGGGCTGCCTTGCAGAGTCAAACGAGTATAGGTAAACGAATTCGGCGTTTGCTATTGATGTGGGAACAATTTTCCAATGAAGCGCTTTATGAAGAATTCGCACTGGCGTTTGCCAGAGCGTTGTGAGCTTATGTAATTAAACATCTGCAAGCTCCACGCTATTCGCTTCAGCATTTCAAAAAAAGTAGCAATGGCTACGGCACAAGCGTAGTTACCTGCCCCGGCTGAACCACCTTGATCACGCCGCCCCAAATGCAAACGAGCGTTGCCTGAGCATCCAGCGCGGGCATGGCGCCCAGCGTCACGGTGGGTGCACCGCCCGGAATCCAGGGCGACGGTGTAGCCGGAACGCAGGGCATGGGCGTGAACACGCCCAGTGCCGCAGCAGTCGCGGCGATCACCGTAGGGTTCGCCGGGCTTTGGCACAGCGCGAACGGCGTGACATTGGCGATCGGAATCGAGTCCGCAATCGTCGCGGCGGGCACACCGCTCACGAGCACGCGATTGACGGGGAGAACGTTGAGCGTGCCCGGCGCGCCGCCAAACGAGCATTGCAGTGTGGCGCCGGCGCAGACTTGCGGACTGGTCATCGTGTGTCTCCTTATGTGTTGCGTGCGCCCGAATCAAGCGGAAGACGGATTCGCGAGCGATTGCCACCATTGCTTCCAGCGCGGCAGCGGTTTGCCGTCCGCCGCTAGCGGGCGGCGGTCATCGGTATAGCGTTTCGCAGCTTCGAGCGGCTTTCCAGCGTTGAACGGTTGCCGCAGCGCCAGGCAGCCATTTGGATGGAAGCGCTGCAGGACACCATGGAGCTTGCCGTTGCGGTAATGCGCTTCTTCGAGCAGCGTGCCGTCGGCCAACCAGGTGCGCGAAACGCCGTGCAGCACGCCGTGGGCGTAGTGCGCCTCGCGCTGGATCTTCCCATCGGGGTAGTAAAAAAGCGCCTTGCCGTCGAGCTTGCCGCTCGCATACTGCACCTGCGCCGAGGGGTTACCCTCTGGATAGAAATAGGTGGCCGGGCCGCTGAGCACGCCATTCGTATAACGAATCATCGCAACGGGACGTCCTTCCGTCTCGATGCGCACGGGTCCGTGTAGCGCGCCGCCCAGCGTCGCCCCTTCAATGCGCGTGTCGTCGCGTTCTATCGTGACCGGCTGAATCGTCTCCATGCTCGCCTCAATTGATCTTCACTATGCCGCCCTTGACCACCAGCATGCCGCCGCCGTCCACCGTCTGCTGCACGGCGCCCTTGTTCGTCACGCTCTGCGCCTCGTTCGAAAGCGTGCCATCCGACTTGTTGGTCAGCGACGTCCCGGCCTGATTCGTGAGCGACACGCCGGCCTGATTGGTAAGCGACGCGTCGCTCTTCGCCGTGAGATTTCCCGTGCTTTGCAGCGTTAGCGTACCGCTCACCTTGATGGTGAGGTTGCCGTCCACGGTGAGCGTCATGTTGCCGGTCACTGTTTGATCGAGATTGCCGCCCACCGTGCGCGTCTCGTTGCCGCCGGCTTTCACGGTGCGTGCGCCTTTGATGTCAACGGTTTCGTCGCCGGTCTTGACCGTCGTGGTGCGGTTGCCCTGTTCGACCGTGAGGGTATCGTTGCCTTCCTTGATCGTATGCGCGCGGTCGTTCTTGATTGTGCTCGTTTCGTTGTGGTCTATGGTCCACGTAGCGTCGTTGAGCACCTTGGCGTTGAGGTCCTTTTGCGCCTGCAGGAAGATTTCCTCGCTGTCCTGCTTGTCTTCGAAGCGCAGTTCGTTGAAGCCGTTGCCGCCTTTGGAGGTATTCGTCTTGATGCCGGATTGCGTCTGGTTGTCGGGCAGCGTATAGGGCGGCAGATTCGCGCCGTTATAGACGCTGCCCGTGATGAGCGGCCGGTCCGGATCGCCGTCGATGAAGGTCACCACGACTTCGTCACCCGCGCGCGGCATGAACTGCATGCCAAAGCGCTTGCTCGCCCAGGGCTGCGCCACGCGAATCCAGCACGAACTCTGTTCGTCGTTCTGGCCATCGCGGTCCCAGTGAAACTGAACCTTCACGCGGCCGTACTGATCCGTCCACAATTCCTCGCCGCTCTTGCCCACCACCGTCGCGGTCTGCGTCGGCATGAAAGGGCGCGGCGTCGTCCGCGCGGGCCGCCAGGTCGTCGCGAACGGAAACGCTTCGAAGCGGTTGCGATAGCGGTTGTGATCGGCTTCGTGGATCACGCTGCGCACGACCCATTCGATATTGGCGTCGCTCGATTCGTGATCTGCCAGCGTAAAGCGGCAGCCCGGCGCGAGCGCGCGGCAATCGCTTTCGCCAATGAGGATCCATGTAGGCGTACGCAGCGCGTCCACACGGTGCTTGGAGAGCGTGGAGCCATCGCCGCTGGTGGCGTAGCGCCCCGGATATTCGTACACGCTGTGGCCGTTCGATGTCGCCTGTGCCTGCGAATAAAGTTGGGCGGTCGGCGTCTCCCACGCGTAGTCGGTATGCGAGAAGAGACCGGTGGCCGTCTCTTCGACGACCTCGCAGTGGACGATCTGCGTCGATTCGCGCGCGCCGCTCGTGCCGCCCGTGTAGTGCAGTGTCGCGTCGCCGGGCAAGGGCGTGAAGGCGTCGTTACTGTCGGCAATGACGAGCGTGTGGCTGCCCGTATCGTGGCGAAAGAAATAGAACCAGCCTTCCTCTTCGCAAAGGCGGCTCACGAACGCGAAGTCGGACTCCGCGTACTGCACGCACCATTCGCGCGTAGCCGGCGTGCCCGTGATGGAGAAGGAGTAGTCCGTCAAGCTGTGCCCCCCGAATACGGCCTGGATGATCTCCTGGGCGTTTTTGCCCTGAAAGATGCGGTTGTTTCGCGAGAGCGCGAGCAGCCACAACCACGAACGCAGCTCCAGGGTGAAGTGGCTGGCGTCTATCGTCGAGGGCAACTGCGCGGCGCGCGTGCATACGGCGTCGATGAGCCGAGGCGACTCGCCCCACGCGAGCGAGAGCGTTGCATGGTTGCCCGTCATGCCCGAGGGTGCGGGCGGCGGCAATCCGCCGTGGGCGTGCAGCGTCAGCGTGGTGGGTGCATCCAGCGCCTCCCGCGCATCGAAGCGGGCGGGAAAGAGCGTGCTGAACGCGTCGCCGGTGAGGCTGATGCGCGCATCGGTGTCGGCGGAAATGGGGCGGTTCATTGCGGGGAGTATGTTGAGTGGAATGCGGTGTGGCGAGTCCCGTGCGTCGTCATTCGAGCGCCCACTGCGCGAGCGTGCCGACCAGTTCGTTCATGAGCACGTTGTCGATCTCGCGCGCGCCGCCCGCGGCGCGGCAGCGCGCGAGCACGGCGTCGATGATTCTGCTGTCGAAGGCGAACTGTTTGCCCGTCGCGTCGCGGTAGCGCATGCGCAGTTGTTCGAGCTTCTTTTCGATGATGGCGCGCAGCACCGTGTCGTCGAGCGCGGCATAAGGCACGGCGGTCATGCGCGCGAGGAACGCCGGACGAAACGCGTGCAGCAGTTCATCGTGCAGCCGCCGCGCAAAGGCGTCGGTGGCAAGCGTTGCGGCGGGCGTATTGAGCAGCAGCTCGGCGCCCACGTTGCTGGTGGCGAGGATCACCGTGTTGCGAAAATCCACCACAAGCCCGGTGCCGTCTTCCATTACACCCTTGTCGAAGACGTTGTAGAACGCTTCGAGCACGTCGACATGCGCTTTTTCGATTTCGTCGAGCAGGACCACGCTATAAGGACGCCTGCGCACCGCTTCTGTGAGCTGGCCGCCACTCGCATAGCCCACGTAGCCCGGAGGCGCGCCGCGCAGCTGCGAGACGGCGTGTGCTTCCTGATACGCGGCGAGGTCGATCACGATGAGATTGCGCTCGCCGCCGTAGAGCGCATCCGCAAGGGCATAGGCCGTCTCGGTCTTGCCCACGCCCGTCGGCCCCACGAGCAGGAAGACGCCTACCGGGCGCAACGGGTCGGCGAGTCCCGCGCGCCACGCCTGGATGCGCATGGCGATGCGGTCGAGCGCAGCGTCTTGCCCGACGATGCGCTGCGCGAGACGGCCCTTGAGCGTGCGCACGGCGTGGGCTTCGTCGGCGAGCATCTTGCCCACGGGAATGCCGGTCCAGCTCGCGATCACGGCGGCGATGGTTTTCGAGTCCACACAAACCGGCACCATGGGATCGTCGTCGCGAATCGCTTCGAGGCCGCTTTCGAGGCGCGCCAGCTCGGCGGCGAGGTCTTCGCGCGGATCGGCGGCCTCGCTGTTCTCGTTTTCGTTCTCGTTCGCGTCCGCGCTATCTGGCGGCTCTTGCGCGCCGTGGTTGACGGCATCGAGAGGCGCTGCGTCGAGGGCGGCCAGGCGCGCGCGTACCGCTAGAATCTCGCGCACGGTAGCTGCCTCGTCATGCCAGCGCGTTTCCAGCGTCTCGACGAGCGTGGCGTTGTGCGCATGTTCGGCTTCGAGCGTGGCAAGGCGCTGCGTGTGGTTCGCCCCGAGCACCGTTTCCGTGCGCAGGCGCAGCAGTTCGTCGTCGAGCGCGCGCTGCCGGTGCCTGGCGGCTTCCAGTTGCGGCGGCGTGTCGTGCTGCGCGAGCGCCACGCGTGCGCACGCGGTGTCGAGCACGGCGATCGCCTTGTCGGGCAACTGGCGCGCGGAGATGTACCGATGCGAGAGTTTCACCGCGTCGACGATGGCGGCGTCGAGGATCGTCACGTTGTGATGCGCCTCGAACTTTTGCGCCAGCGCGCGCAGCATGGCGACGGCCGCGGGCTCGTCGGGCGCTTCGATCTGCACGAGCTGGAAGCGCCGCGCGAGCGCGGGGTCGCGCTCGAAGTACTTCTTGTATTCGAGCCACGTCGTGGCCGCGATCGTGCGCAGCTCGCCGCGCGCAAGCGCGGGCTTGAGCAGGTTTGCGGCGTCGCTGCCGCCTTCCGCGCCGCCCGCGCCGATCATCGTATGGGCCTCGTCGATGAAGAGCACCACGGGCCGTGGCGAATGCCGCGCCTCGTCGATCACCGCGCGCAGGCGCCGCTCGAACTCGCCTTTCAGGCCCGCGCCCGCCTGCAGCAGCGCGAGGTCGAGCATGCGCAGCGAGACTTCGGCAAGCGGCGGCGGCACGTCGCCCGCCGCGATGCGCAGCGCGAGTCCTTCGACCACGGCCGTTTTGCCCACGCCCGGCGCGCCCACGAGCAAGGGGTTGTTCTGCCGCCGCCGCAACAGGATGTCGAGCGTCTGGCGGATCTCCGCATTGCGTCCGATGATCGGGTCGATGCGGCCGGCCCGTGCTTCGGCGGTGAGATCGAGCGTGTATTGGTCGAGCAGGGCGGGTGATGGCGTAGCGGACTCAAGCGCACTCGCGAACGCGGGAAGGGTCGCGTCGTCTATGGCCGGTTCGAGGGGGGCGACCGGAGTCAGCGGCGCAAGCGATGCGCCCGCTTCGATCGGTGCGAGCCAATCGGAGAAATTGGCGCGCAGCGCAGCGCTCGCCACGCGAAGCAGCGTGGGTGCCCCATGCACGGCGCGTGCGCGCAGCGCGTCGTTTTCGAGCAGCGCGATGAGCAACGTCGCCGCGCGCACGCGCGGCTGCTGGAGCACGACAGTGGATTGCACGAGCGCATCCTGGAGCCACACGAGCAGGTCAGGCGAGAACGACGGCATGCCCGTGTTGCCGCGCTTGAAGCGCGCGATCGCCATGCGGATCTCGGCGCTGAGCGCAGCGCGGTCCACGCCGAAGTGCGGCAGCACGCACGCGAAATCGCCGCCCTCGGGTTCGGCGAGCGCGAGCAGCCAGTGCTCGAGTTCGACCACGAAATGCGTTTCGCGCAGGCATTGCTGCGCGGCGCGTTCGAGGGCTTCGCGCGGCTCGCGCTCGAGGCGCGCAACGAGCGTCTTGAGATCGAGCGTCACGGCCCGGTACGCCCCTGTATGTCGTCGGGCGCAAGGCGCGTGAGGCGCGCGGGCGCCGATTCCGCCGCGCCGGCCCAGGCGGTCCAGCCGAGCCTCAGCGGCGCGCGCCGCGAGAGGCGCGCGCGCGGCAATTCGCCTGCGGCGAGCTGCAGTTCGAGATGCACCTTCAGTTCGGCGCCGAACCACTCGGCGGCCAGCGAATGCAGCGCTTCGTGGGCAGGCGCGCCCGGCAGGAATGCTTCGTACTGCTCACGCCTGAGCGGACCGAGCCGCACGCGTATGCCCTGGTGTTCGTCCCAGATCCTCGTGCCCGCAACGGCATCCTGGCCGAGCCGCCGGTTGCGCCCGCCGGAGCCGATCGCCGTGCGGCTCGCCGGGGGCAGCGTGCGCCAGCCGCCCGCGAATGGCGTGGAGCGCACGTGCACGCGGAAATGATGGAGCACCATGACGTCGAAGCCCGCAAGCGAACGCCGGCGGTTCGCGAAGAGCCCCGCGCGCGCCAGCACGGCGCGCAGGTCGAGCGGCTCGGGCGGCGCTGGCGCTTCTTGCGCCACGCGGTTGTACGAGGCGCGCGAATTCAGCGAGGCGTTGCCCGTCAGCGCGCGCAGCACGACGTCGGCTGAACGCTGCGCCGTGGCGGGCAGCGGCTCGGCGCTGCGGTACTTGCGCTGCGCACGATACAGCAACGCCAGCAACCGGTGCTGGAAGATGTCGAGAAACGCCGCTGCCGAGCGGTCCTTGCGGCGCAGACGGTCCTGCAGCCATTCCTGCCATGCACCGGGCAGCGGGCCGTTCGGGCCGCCCAGCGCGAATGCGTTGACCTGCAACTGGGGCGGTCCCGCATGGACGGATGCTGCGGATGGTTCTTCGCCCGGCTGAGGCGCAAAGGCGAGCGAGCGCGGCAAGCCGCGCCGCAATGGCCCGAGCGCGCTCGCCGGAAACGCGGGAGAAAGATTGCCGCTCAACGCGAGCGCTTCCTGGCCGGGGTCGAGCCCGGTGCCGAGCGGCTGCGCGTGCGGCTGCAACAACTCGAGCAGACGCACCGCCTGCGTGAATTCGAACGCGTGCGGTTCGTCGAACAGCCGCTGCGTCAGAGAACGAGCGGGCTGCCCATCGTCGGCCGCCATGTGCGGACCTCCCGACCGTCGCGCACGAGCGAGGTCTGTACGAAACGGTTGACGCTCGCATAGAGCGAGAAGAATTGCGCAAGCACGCCGGAAAAGAGCACGGTGCTCGCGCCCACAAAGCTCGCTTCGTCGAGTTCGATACGCACGCCGAGTCCGTTGCGCCAGCCGCGCCAGCGGTCCGTCCCGACATGCGCGACGATGGGTTCGCTCGACACGGCCAGAAGTCCCGCGATCTGGCGCTGCGAGGGGGCATGTGCGCCGAGATTGTGGAGCATGAGCATTTCGCGCAGCGACTGTAGCGCCTGCGGGCCTTCCACGATCGACGTGTGATTGAGGACGAGCTGCGACACGAGGCGCCAGCGCGACGTGCCGTCGAGTGCGGCCACGATCTGCGGCGTGGGCCGATGTGCAATGCGCACGCTCGCCACCGGGCCCGGCACTTCGAACGACAGCGCGGCGCCCGGCGCGAGCCGGTGCGCCAGATGGCGATTGGTGCACAGCAGGTCCGCGGTGAGCGTGCGCGCCGCGGGCGCGGCGGGATTGAAGCGCGTATCGACGAACGTGAGCATGACGTCGCTGCCGGGGCGCGACGGATGCAGGCCGCTCACGCGCCGCGCGTACCAGTAGACAGCCGAATCCGCGCCGTGCATCGAGCCGTACCAGGGCGGCACGTCCGTCACCGTGCGGCCCGCCACGGCGCGCACGTTGCGCACGGCGTAGATCTCGGTGCTCGATTCGCGGTGCGCGTCGGGACTCACGCGCATTTCGCGCGCCGTGCCGTCGGGCCGCAAGGGTTCGGAAGTGCGCGCGAACAAATTGAGCGCGGGTGCGCAGCCGAGCTGGATATCGTGCGTATGCAACGTGAAGCGCCCGCGCGGGGCCGCCGTGAAGCCGATCACGAGATCGACGCTGTCGAGCGCATCGGCGGGCGGCTTGAACGGCAGATCGAAGAACGCGAACTTCTCGGGAAACGCGAAGTACTCGACCAGCAGACGGCAGGCCGGATGCGCGCCGTCTTCGAGCGGCAGGAGCGCGTTTTCTTCATCGAAGCCGACCGGGGAGGGCAGCCCGCGTTGCGCGTGCAAGGTACCCTCTGGCGTCTGCAGCCAGGTGGCGGCGCTGTGCGCGCCGAGCAGGTCGTAGAGCGCGGCGGAGGTGACGGGCGACCCCGTGAGGCGCACGCGCAAGCGCTCGATCGGCAACGTGCCCAGCTTGTGCGGCCCGATGCCCCGCAACGTGAGCCGCAGCGCCGATTGCAGCGACGCATTGCCGGTGAGCGCCTGGGCTTCCTCGGCGTCGAGCAACTGGGCCGCGGCGAGGGTGATCGGCCAGAGCGTGACGTCGCTGCTCGTGCGCCAGTAGACCGTCGCGCCGCTCGCATCCACGTGCATGAGAGGCGTGTCGCGCGGCACGCGATACCCTGCGGCGATGCTACCTTGCGTAGGGTCCGGCTCGAACTGCACGATCGTCATGGAAGGCACGGGTCGCGACGCGTAGGGATAGAACTGTTCGAGCAGTCCGTCCGTGAGCGTGGTGTATTCGTCGTCGAGCGTGCGCTGGATGCGAGCGGTCAGCACCGCGAAGCTTTCGATCAGACGTTCGACGTTTGGGTCGGCGCTCTCGCCGGGGCCGAGTTCGAGCCGCCGGGCGATCTTCGGATACCGCTGCGCAAAGCCTTCGCTCGCGCGGCGCAGATAAGTCAGCTCGCGCTGGTAGTAGTCGAGCAGTTGCGCATCAAGCGAGTCGTTCATCGATGATCCCGATGGACTGCGTTTCGCCGTCCTGCCCGGCGACGTAGGTGACGACGTGCTCCACGCCGTCGCTGCCGCGCAGCGTTCCCTGAATGCGCAGGCACAGCCGCCATGGCGCGGCAGCGTCCGCTTCGATTTTCACGCGCGGGTCGCGAAGGCGCGGCTCGAACGCGCGGATGGCTTCGGCCACCTCACGCTCAATCACCGCCCGGTCTTCCGCGCGAGCCGCGCTTTGACCGCTCCAGTCGGGCAGGCCGTAGAGCAGGACGTCCGGCGCGCGCGGCATGCGCGGCGCGCCGCGGCGCGTGTTGAGAAGGCGCAGTAACTCCGCGCGGACCGACGCGCGCAAGCCGGCCGCGTCCAGCGTGCGCGCGGCGAGCTCGTCAACGGACTCATGCGCGTCGAAAGGCGCGTCGTCGGCCAGCCGCTCGAAGAGCGGCATGGGCGCGATGGCGATGAAAGCGCGGACGTTCGCCATAGGCGGTGCGCGCTAGCTTGCCGCCTTCACGACCTTGTTCGCGGCCAGGTCCCATGTGGTGGCCGCGGTGCCTTCCTTGGTGGCGTCGTCTTTCTGCGCGGTCAGTTCCCACTTGATCTTCGTGAAGTTCAGCGAGAGCGTTTCCACGGGCTTGCCACCCGCGCCGCCCGACACGCTCACGTTGCTCAGCACGACGTTGTTCAGCGTATAGGTGATGAACGGCATGATCTTGCCGTCGCTCTCGGCTGCGTTGCGGCCCACCACGACAGTCGCGCTCGCAATGGCCTTGCCGGAGCAGCAATATTCGTTGAGCGTGGGCGTGGCGACGTCAACGAACTTCGTCACGGTGAATTCGCCGAGATGGGGCTTGCCCGACGTGCGCTCCGAGTTGCTGACGTCGTTGGTGACCTGCATCGCCACGTTGTGGCTGTACGACATCAACTCGATCTTGTCGGTATAGCCTTCCAGCGTGCACTCGCCTTTGATGTCGCCACCCAGGTCGAGAATGATCGAATCCATGGTTTGCTGCTCCCGAAGCAGTAAAGAACTACGCGGGCCGCGTGCGCGGCGCCGGGCGCGTTCAGGGACCAGGGGCGCTCATGCGCCGCCTGGCCGTCGTCTCTTCATCGAATCGCTTTCTTTGCCGGTGGATCAGGCGGCCGCCGGCGGCGGCAGCGTCGCCACGAGCCGGATCGAGGCAGTGAGTTCCTCGAGCTGGAAGTGCGGCCGCAGGAACACCGTCGCGCGGTACGCGCCGGGTTTGCCCGGCACATCGGTCACGTCCACGCGCGCCTCGCGCAGCGGATACTGGGCCTTAATTTCCTGCGGCGCGTTGTCGTTCACGAGCACATAGTCGGCAATCCACGTGTTGAGATAGCTGCGCACGTTTTCGCGCGTCATGAAGCTGCCGACCTTGTCGCGCATGATCGCCTTGATGTAGTGCGCAAAGCGCGACGCCGCGAGGATATACGGCAGCATGGCCGAAATGCGCGCGTTCGCCGTGGCCTCGGGCGTGTTGTAGAGCGCTGGCTTGCAGGCGGTCTGGCCGCCGAAGAACACCGCGAGCCCTTCGTTCTTCTTGTGCACGAGCGCAATGAAGCCGAGCGAGTCGAGCTCCTTTTCGCGGCGGTCGGTGATCGCCACTTCCGTGGGGCACTTCATGGCCTTGTCGCCCGAAGCCGTCTGGAAAATGTGATCCGGCAAGCGCTCGACCGCGCCACCGCCTTCCACGCCGCGAATCGCGGCGCACCAGCTGTACTGCGCGAACGCGTTTGTGATGCGTTGCGCCAGGGCGAAGGCGGAGTTGCCCCAGAGATACTTCGAGTGGTCGGTGCCGTCGACGTCCTCGAAGAAGTTCATGCCCTCCACCGGATTGCTGTCCGGATGATAAGGATGCCGCATCAGGATGTGCGGGAGTGTGAGCGCGACATAGCGCGAGTCTTCGCTCTTGCGGAATTCGCGCCAGCGGGCCATGTCGATCGTCTCGAAGACCTTGGAGAGATCGCGCGGCACGCCTAGCTCCGTGAAGCTCGACATGTCGAACAGCTGCGGGTGCGCGGCCGAAATGAACGGCGCGTGTGCGGCGGCGGCCACCGAGGCGAGCTTTTCGAGCAGGCTCACGTCGGGCGTCTGGCGCGTGAAGTAATAGTCGCCCACCAGCACGCTGAACGGAAAACCGCCGAACGTGCCGTATTCCTCTTCGTAGATCTTCTTGAAGAGCGCGCTCGTGTCGACGTCGATGGCCTTCTCGAGATCGTTCTGCAGGTCTTTCTTCGAAGCGTTCAGGAGGCGCAGTTTCAGGCGCGTACCCGTTTCAGAGCCTTTCACCAGAAAGTGCAGCCCGCGCCACGACGACTCCAGCGCCTGCATGTCGGGATGGTGCAGTACCTCGTTGAGCTGCTCGCTGATCAGCTCGTCGATCTTGCGGATGTGATCGTTGATCATCGCCACCGTGTCGCGGCCGATGGTCATGTTCTTGTCGAGCACCTGCAGCGCGAACTCGGCGAGCAGCTCGCGCGCATGCTGCTGCTGCTCCTCGTATTGCGCCATGCGTCCTTCGTGCACGATGCGGTCGAGCAGCGTGACCGTACCCGCCTGCGCGGTCGCGGCGGCCTGAATGTCGGACATGATTGTCTCCTCGTGTTGAGCTTAGCTGGCCGGCGTGTCACTGGAAGGGCTGGCAGGGGCAGGGGCGTCGCCCGCGGGCGGCGGCAACTGCGCAGTCGGCGTGTCCTGCGGGTGCGCCGAACGGATTTCGCTCAACCCCTTCGGGTCGTGCACCACTTCCTGGAGGAGCTTGTCCAGCTCGTCGTTGCCGTCGAGCTTGGTGAGGAGGTCGCGCAGGCGCAGCCGCGCGTCGTAGAGCTGCTTGAGCGGACCGATCTGCTGAACGATGCTCACGGGATCGAAGTCGTCGATATGCTCGAACTTCAGCTCGACGTTGACCTTGCTGCCGTCGGCGGCGAGCGTGTTGTCGACCTGCAGCGTCACGCGCGGCCCGATCGACTTCATCACGTCGTTGAAATTGTCGCGGTCGATGTCGACGAAGCGGCGTTCCGTCATTTTCGGCAACGGCTCGACAGGCTTGCCGGACAGGTCGGCAAGAATGCCCACGACGAGCGGCAGCTCGCGCTTTTCGATGGCATTGCCTGTTTCGACGTCGTACGTGATCTGAACACGCGGCGGTCGGTTCCGTTCGAACCAGTGCTGGGTACTGTCGGCCATGGTCACCTCGGTGGCGGTCGTTCTTCTATTGCATTGTGTAACGGGAGAGATGCGCGTTTTTCGTCAATCCGCCCTTTTCACGATGCGTTTTCTTTAAGACGACAATGCCCCGCAAAACGTAATTAAACGATTGCCAGGCGCATTCCCGGTCCTTCAGAAAAACACAGCTAAAGCATGCCCCGGATTCGTCAAACGAGAGCATTCACGGCGTCAAGCGTTCGCGCTGCGTGCGGCTTCACCTTGTCCTTCGTCGCGCACGTCGTGAAGATAGACGGTCACGACTTTAGGACAGTAAACGCGGAATTTCAAAGTATATTTACGGCGCATAGACTCATCTCCTTTCAAGTTTATTTACGCATTGCTTTTGAATTGATCGATTAAAAAATCGTTATTGCAATGACGCGTGAGGCGCTTGTAGACTACGCGCGAAACAGCTTGCGCAGCGGAACATGCGTCTTGATTAGAAATACGAACTAGCATGAATTCTCCTGCGCGCGGGCACGAGGCATCGCGGACAAGAGGCGGCGCACACAATGGGGATTGCGCAGTGATCACCACGTTATTCGCCGGCGCGTCGCGCGCCGCGAAGCCGTACGGCTGGCGTGCAGCCACGCTAGCGTTCGCGCTCGCGCAGGTGCTCGCGGGGTGTTCGTCGCTGCCCAAGGTACAGGTAGATACCCTGGCCATCGCCGTTTCCACTCAAGCGAATCAGGACACGCCCATTGCCGTGGACGCCGTGCTCGTGCGCAATCCGCAACTGCTCGATGCATTGCTCGGCCTGCCTTCGGCGAAGTGGTTCGCGCAGCGCGATCAATGGCGCCGCGATCATCCCGAGGACATCACGGTCGTGTCGTTCGAAGTCGTGCCGGGCCAGCAGATCGCGGCGGCGCCGTTTCCGTTTGGCGGCAAGCGGGGCGCAGGCGTAGTGGTGTTTGCTGACTACCAGACACCGGGCGCGCACCGCGTGAGGCTCGACACGGGGCCCGCTCACGCGCTGCTGCTGCTCGGAGACCAGGATCTGAGCGTGCAGGCCGCGCATTGAGCAACGAGACTATGTGACGCAACTGTGTCACGCGACGGTGTCACACAGCGGCGCAGCAACACTAAACGACGAAACGTTTAGCAATAGAAAGCAAACACATCATGCGAACTTCGTTTCCCGATCCGGTCTGCTGGTTTGACGGCATGCCCTTGCTGCCGCAGCATTTCCAGACCCAGGCGCTGCACGCGGCGGGGCACGCCGCGTTGCTCGCCGGCGCCGCGCGCGCGCATTACTGGGGCGTGCTCTCGCTGGAGCACGACGCTGCAGGGCTCGCCCAGGGGCTCGTGCGCATCAGCGCACTGGAGGCGATTCTGGCAGACGGCCTCGCCATTCGCCACACGCCGTACGATCCCGTGCTGGAGATCGACGTGAGCCACGCATTCAGCGCACCGGACGAGGAGGTCACGATCTATCTCGCGGTGCCGCCCCTGTATCGCGGCGGGCAACTCGATCCGCAGGCCGGGCGCTACACCCAGCGCGAGAGTCCGGACGTTCCCGATCTCGTCTCGGGCGGCGAGCCGGCTTCGATCACGACGTGGTCGCCGCGCCTGCACCTCATGACGGATCTCGGCCGTCACGAATTCGACCGCTTGCCGCTCATGCGCGTGAGGCAGCAGGGCGGCGGCGTCGCGATTGCGGACTACGCGCCGCCGTGTCCGTTCGTGCGCGCCGACTCGGTGCTCGGTCAACGCGTGATGCAACTGCTGCTGCGCGTGCGCGAGAAATGCGTGTTTTTGGCCGGGCGTCTGCAGGCGGCGCAGCGCGCGGAAGAGCGCGACGACGCGGGCCAGATCGAGCGCCAGCTTTGCGCGCTCTGGAGCCGCCTGCCCGAAGTGGAGGCGACGCTCGTCACCGGCATCGCGCATCCCGCGGAACTGTACCGCGCCGTTGCCGGCATGACGGGCGCGCTCGCGGCGCTGCGTCCCGCGCGCGGCGTGCCCGCGTTCGCGACGTTCGATTACATGGCGCTGCTCGCGTCGTTCGATCCGCTGCTGGAATGGGCGGACGAAGCGCTCGCGACGATCCGCCAGGGGTATCGCGTGCGCGCGTTCACCGAGGAGGGCGGCAGCTTCTGGATCGCGCCGCCGTTCGAAAGCGGCGGCAACGTGGCGCGCGAACTCGTGATTGGTTTGCGCATGCCGCCCGACGCGGGCGAGCACGACGCGAGCATGTGGCTCGATCATGCCGTCGTCGCATCACGGCCCTATGTGCCCACGCTCGCGCGGCAACGCATGCGCGGCCTCGCGCGCCGGCGGCTCGCGCGCGAGGAGCGCGCGGCCTACGCCACGGGCGACGACACCACGCTCTTCGCGGTGGCCGTGGAGGACGCGTGGTTCGACCGCGCGCAGCCGTTGTGCATCGAGGTCCGCACGACCGTGCCGGGGCGCGCCCCCTGGGCTGTGCAACTCTTCACGCCCACTGGCGACGCCGCCGACGACGCACGCCAGGCGGGAGCCGATCATGTTTGATGCCAGCGACCCGAGCGACGAGCGCCTGCCGCTCATGCGCGCGTTCGTCGTGGCGTTCGCGTTCGCGGAGAATGCGCGCCTGCGCGCGGTCGCGCAGGCGGCGAATGCAGCCAGCGCGGCGAACGCCGCGAGCGCAGAGACGCCCGCCGATCCGCAGCGCGAAGCCGACGCGCTCGCCACGCAGTTGCAGTCCGCCACACGCAAGCTTGCGCGCGACGCGATGGCCTGGACCGGCGCGGCGGGCGAAGCGGACATCGCCGCCGCGCAGTACGCCTATGTCGCGCTGCTCGACGAATTACTGCTGTTTTCGGCGTGGAATGGCGCGAGCGCGTGGGAAACGTATCCGCTCGAAGCACGCATTTTCGGCACGCGCGCGGCGGGCGAGCGCATTCCGGCCGCCATCGAAACCTTGCTCGCGCAACGCGATCCGGCGCAGCGCGATCTTGCCAACGTCTATCTCGCCTGCCTCACGTTAGGCTTTCGCGGCCGCCTGCGCGGCGAGGCGGGCGCCTTGCGTCACGACCAGTTGCGCCACGCGCTGTTCGCGTTCGCCATGCAGCGCGACCCCGAGCCGGACCGGCTTGGCGCGCCGCTCGAACACGCCGCGCTGGCGCCGCGCGAAACTCGTCCGCTCACGCAGATGTTTCCAGACCGCGCACGCCTCGCCCTGTTCGTGGGTGGCGGATTCGCGGCGCTGCTCGGCATGTCGCAGCTGCTGTGGCTCTATGCGACGGCGCCCGTGCGGCCATCGCTCGAACAGTTCGAAACGGTGTCGTTGGCGCAAGGGCGTCCGGCGCAGGTGAACCATACGAGCACCACGGGCATGGTGCTGCCGCGCGCACGGGCGGTGCGCAGACTGCGGCCACTGGCTCCGCCCACCGACGTTCAGGCCATGGCGCAAACTCAGGACACACCCGCGGCGCCGACGGTCTCGACGACGCCTCGTGCCACGCTCGCGCTCGCGGCACGGCGCATCGTCACGGTGAGCGCACAGAACGCCGACGAAGCCAGCGAAGACAGCCCGGACGCCACGCCACGCGGAGCACGGCCATGACGACCACACTCATAGTCGTCCTGATCGTCCTCATCGCGCTGTTGATCGTGGGGCTCGCGGCCGGGCTCGTCGTGCGCTGGGTGCGCGGGCGCGACGAACGCAGACCGCTGCGCAACTTCTCCGCGATGATGCGCACGGCGCACAACGCGATGGGCGTGCGCGATCCGTACTCGGTGCCGCGCGTGCTGGCAACCGGAGCACCCGCTGCGCTCGACGCGCTGGCGCTCAGCTGGCGCCTCACGCCCGTTGGCGAGCCGGCGTGGTTCGGCAGGCTCTGGCACGATGCCGAAGGCATTCTGATCGCAGAGCCAGGCGAGTCGCTCGGCGCGCGTGCGGCCGCCGAGCGCCGGCGCGGCTCGACCGGCGGGCGGTTGCTGCGCGGTCTGCTGCGCAACCGGCCGGGCCGCCCGCTCGACACGCTCGTGTGGGTGATCGCGCTCGATACGCTCATCGACGAAAACGGAACCGTGCGCGCGGACACCGACGCGGCGCTCGAAGCCTCACGCACGGTGCTCGCACTGCAGCGTCAACTGGGTCAGATGCTGCCGCTCTACGTGGTGGTGACGGGCTGCGACGCGCTGCCGGGCTTCGATGCGCTCGCGGCCCGTCTGCGCCGCGAGCGCATCGAAACGCCGCTGGGCTGGGCCTCGCCGTATGCGCCGCGGCGCGCCTTCGAACCCGCGTGGGTGGACGAAGCCTTCGCCGACATGAGCCGCGCGCTCGCGGCGACGGTCACCGAAATGGGCACCCTGGACGGCGCGCTGGACGGCGACGTATTCCTGCTGCCGCAGCGCATCGACACCCTGCGCGAACCGTTGCGCGAGCACATCGAGCCCACCTTGCGCGGCGCTGCCGACGGCACCGCGCCGCTCCTGCGCGGCATCTGGTGCGTAGGTGCGATGCCGCAGGCGCAGGAGCGCGAGGAGCCCGCCATCACGACCGCGGCGCGCAGGGAGGCGCGCGCGGCGGCGGCGCCGGCGTTCGCGTCGCGTCTCTGGCACGACCTGCTGATGCCGGGGCAGGGACTCGCGCTCGCCATTCCGCGCGTGCTCGCGCTGCGCATGCGGCGCTACCGTATCGCCACGTTCGGCGCGATCGCGCTGGGCGTGTGCTGGTGCGTGGGCCTGGGCATCACCACCTGGCACGTGCGCAGCGACGCACGCTCGCTCGCGAGCAGCTACGACGCGCTCGCGCTCGCCAGCGTCGCGTGGCACGAAGCGGGCGCGAGCACCAGCGAAACGGCGGCGGCGAACGCGCTGGGCAGCGCCGCGAACGCCTTCGTCAAGGTGCCGCGCTGGCAGCTCGCCACGCCGTTCATGCCGCTTTCGTATTTCGGCCTGCGCCGCCGGCTCGACGACGCGCAATACCACGTGCTGAGCGGGCTCGTGTTCACGCCGCTGCGCGCGCGGCTCGTCAGCCGTCTCGCCGATCTGAACTGCGACGGCGCCATCGAGTCGAGCGACAACGCGAGCCTCGCCGCAGCCGCACGGCGTCCCCAGGACCTGCCCGAGTACACGCAGGGCACCCGGCTCGTCACGAACGCGGCGCAGACTGAGCGGCTGATCACGAACTACAACGATCTGGTGGAACGCGATTCGGGCAACACCGTCATGCTCGCTCAACTCATGCGCGGTGCGGTGGGCGTAAGCTTTTCGCCCGATCATGTGGCCGACCGCGCGGGGCTGGACGACGCCGTGCGCGCGACCGCGGTGGAAGGCGGTCAGCTGTCGTTCGACGGCACCGAGGCGCGCACCGCGCAAGCGCGCGCGAGCGTGTGCTTCGAGGAGACCTTCGACCGCTGGTTCGACGACATTTATCAGGACTCCTCGCTCACGACGAACGCGGCGCAGATCCAGGCCATGCTCGCCGATCTCAAGGTGCCAGGCGCTGTGCCCACGACCGCGTCGCTCTCCGAACTGGCCACGCGCATCGACACGCTCGCAACCCAGGTCGACACTGCGGACCACGGCTGGGCGGGCACGCACGGCCAGGAACTCGTGCCGGGACTCACGGCGACCTTCGACACCGCAAAGGGACTGCGCCTGATCGGCGCGACGCCCGTGGCGAGCGTGCTGGAGCACGAACAGAGCGAACAAAGCGCGTTCGCGGCGCGCTGGCTCGCGAGCGGCAACCTGCCTGGCGTGCTGGCCTCCAATCCCACCACAGGGCTGCAACTGGCGCCGGACCTGCTGCCGCTGCGCGACGCGTTGCGCACGCTGCTCGGCCAGTCGTTCGTCGCGGGCGAGGGCAATGCGGCGGCCGAAATTCGCGGCGTGGATGCCGACTCGGCGCAGCGCGCACTGGCGATCCTGCCGGCCTACAAGCAATACTCCGCTGGTCTTCTCGCGCAAGCGCCCGAAGCGTGGCGCGGGGCGCTGCTCGCCGCGGCGGGCAATGCGACCGTGCACAGCATGGTGGCCGCGCTTTCGGCCCCCATTGCCACGGCGGCAACGACGGCGGCCGGCGCGCGCAACGTCGCCTACGCGCCGCCAACGCAGGGCGCGTCCTTCGACACGCTGCGCAAGAACGCGACCGATCTCGTGGAAGTGTTCGACTCGCTCGGCCGCGCCGATCTCGCGCAAGCGGTCGCCCTGCGCGTGAGCGACGCGGCGCTAGACGTGCTGCGCTCGACCGATGTCCAGCTGCAATCGCTCGAACCGTTTCGACCGCTGCGAGGCGACTTCTCGGCGTGGAACGGCAACGCGGGCGGGTCGATGCGCGCATTCGGCGCCGCCACGCCCGAAGCGCTGCAAACCTACCTTGCCGCGCAGTCGAGTGCAGTGGCGGACACGGCCACGCTCGCGTCGAGCGCGCTCGACTGGCTGAGCACGCAGAACCCGCCGCTCTCTACCGCGGACGCGCGACTCGTGGCGCGCTGGAAGGCGCTCTTCGCGGACCTCGCGCAATACCGCGCCCGCAGCCCGGCGAGCGCGCTGGTGGCGGTGCCGTCGATCATCTCCAACCAGCTCGACAAGATGGACCTCGACACTTGCAGCGCCTCGCTTGCGCAGGTGGACGTGCCGGGCTCGGGCGACATCGTCGCGAGCGCGGGCATGCGGCTCGTCTCGTCCGCGCGCGAGCGCTGCTACCGGCTGCAGATTGGCACTGGTGGGGAGGCCTACGAACAGCTGCGCAACTATTTTGCTCGCTACCTGGCGGGCCGCTTCCCGTTTTCCGCGGATGCGAACGCGCAGGCCGCCGACCTGCGGCAGACGGCGGCCTTCGTGGCGCTGCTCGACGCGAAGCTTGCGGATGCGCAACGCGGCATGAGTGCTGCGGCGGCGAGCGGCGGCCCGCAAGCGGGCGCGCAGCAGTTTCTGGCGAAGCTCGCGCGCGCGAAGCCGTGGCTCGACGCGTTGGTGGCGCGCGGCGCGGACGGCGCGCTCGTGGGCGTGGACGTGGCGGTGGATTGGCGCATCGATCGCGCCGACGAAGCCGGTGCGGACCAGGTCATCCAGTGGTCGCTCGCGAGCGGCAGCCAGACGCTCGCGTGGCCCGCCGCGGCTGGCACGCCGCTGCGCTGGGCGCCGGGCCAGCCCGCCGCGCTGAGCCTGCGCTGGGCGAAGGACGGTCCGTGGCGGCCCATGCAGGACGCCTCGCAGCCGACGCTCTCGGTCGACGGCGAAGCGGCCACATGGGCGGCAAACGACACGTGGTCGCTATTGCGCCTCGTGCGCCTGCACGCGGTGCCGGACGACGGCGCGGATACCGGCACGGGCGCGGGCAACGCACGCATGGTGCTGAGCGTGCCGGTGCGCGATCGTAACGGCGGCACCCAAACCGCGCGCATGTTCATGCGTGTGGGCATGACGGGTGCATCGAAAACGGCGCTCGCGTTGCCCGACCTGCCGTACGCGGCGCCGGGCTACAGCGCATACGGCACCCCTGCGGTCACCTATGGACCGTATCCGTCGAGCACACAGGCGGGGCGCGGATGAACCCGGCATTCGACATCGAAGCACTCGTTCAACCGATACCGGGCGGCGCGCCAGCCGGCGTCTCGCTGCTGCATGACGCCGCCTTCGACGCGATCAAGGCGGCGCGACGCGAGGACGACCCGGCATTGCCAGCGGGCATCTGGCAAACCACGCTCAAGGTCGCCGACTGGGCCACCGTCGAAGCGGGCTGCGAGGACCTCCTGGCCCGCCGTAGCAAGGATTTGACGCTTGCCGCATGGCTGGGCGAGAGCTGGCTGTATCGATATGGATGTGTTGCGTTGCCGGATTGCTTCGTCTTGCTGAGCGAATTGTGTGCGCGCTATTGGGACGACATTCATCCGTTGCCGCGCGACGGCGACCTGGGCTTTCGTGCTGCGCCGCTCGCGTGGGTGGCCCAGCAGTATCCGACCTTGCTCGGCGGCCGGATTGCGTTGTGCGCGGGGCCTGACGGATCAGCGCTGACGCTTGCGCGCTGGCAGGGCGCGCAGCGCGAGGCTGTTGCGGTGAAAGACCGCAAAGATGTGCCGGCCGCGAAGCGGGAGGAGGTCGCCCGCGTGGCGCAGGCATTGGCTCAGGCAGCGCATGCGGCGGCGCCTGCCGCGTTGCGCGACCAGTTACAGGCGCTGCGCGCGGCTCGGGCGCCCATAGCGAAACTCGATTCGTGGTGCACGCAGCGGCTCGGCGCGGAGGCGCCGTCGTTCGGAGCGCTACTGGAGACGCTGGAGCGCATGGAGAGCGTGCTGCGTGACTGGCTCACGACGCATCCCCAGTGGGAGGACGTACCGATGGTTGAGGCCGCAACGATTCAGGAACAGACGGTGGTCGAACCGGCAGCGGGTCAGGTTGCTGCGGCTGGCGCGGTGCTGGAGTCCGCTGGGCCGAGGAGACTGGATGCGCCGCAGTCGCGCGATGAGGCGTATCGGTTGCTCGCTATCGTTGCGGACTACCTCATGCGCTATGAGCCGCATAGTCCTGTGCCTTATATGCTCAAGCGGGCGCTTGACTGGGGTGGGAAGCCGTTGCCCGAACTGCTCGCCGAGCTGATGGCCGGTGAACGGGGCAGGGCGTTGGGGGCGGCGCTTGGGTTGCTGCCTGAGAGCGGGGATGTATAGTGGTTCTTTTGGGCTCCTGTTAACACCGACTGGGCATGCTTGTTTTCGTGTCGGTCTGCCTGGGTTGCCCCTGTGCGGGGCAATGCTCTCAACTTAAGCCCCGGAAGTGCTTGTAAACGAACCGTGGGACCTGTAAACTTCACACCATAACTTCCTGATAAATCAACGATATGAACTCAAATACCGGCGTCTTCCCGCCTTCTGGCTGAGTTCTCCGATTTCCTGTTCGATCCGGCGCTCGCCGAGCGCGTGCGCCGCACCCCCACCGCCTTTACCCGCAATCGCACACTGACGTTGCCGCGCATGGCCGCG
>NZ_JAMBPS010000057.1:0-44919 GCF_024206515.1 Paraburkholderia sp. CNPSo 3281
CGCGGCGGTGATCTCGGTGGCAACGGTGATTTCGTACCTCACGGGTCCGATCAGCCTGATGGCGCTCAAGCGTGCCGCCACGGACATCGAGCGCCCGCTCTCCGTGCCGTTCATGAAAGTGATCGCGCCGTTCGCATTCGTCTGCGCATCGATGATCCTGTACTGGGCGAAGTGGCCGCTGACCGGCGAAATCATTCTGCTGATGGTCGTCGCGCTGCCGGTGTACTTCTACTTCCAGCGCAAGCAGGGCTTTGACGGCTGGGGCCAGGATCTGAAGGCCGCATGGTGGCTGTGTGCATACCTGCCGATCATGGCGCTCCTCTCGCTGATCGGCAGCAAGCAGTTCGGCGGCGCCGGTCTGCTGCCCTACGGCTGGGACATGCTGGTCGTCGCGCTGATCGCGCTCGTGTTCTATTACTGGGGCGTAAATTCGGGCTACCGCTCGCCGTACCTCGCGGAACGCCAGGAGCACGACGAAGTCCTCGAAGGCATCGCAGTCCATTAAACTCGACCGCCTGTTGTACGCGCCGTACAAAGGCGACCTCAGCAGGCAGATTTGCTGGTCGGTTTTCCGTCAACGCACCCAGGCCTTGCGTCTGGGCCGGATAGTAGCCTTTGTCTCGGCGGTAGTTATTCGGTGCCAGCATGACTATGGCAATGTCGCGTTTCGCCTGGCCGCGTCGGGTTCCGTCATGATCTTCGCGACGATCAGCGCGCTCAGAAAAACGAGGAATCGCAACCCTCGACGACGACCTGACGCCCGTATCAGGCCGGTGCGGCGGCGTTCGTGCCATCGCTTCGCTCTGCGACTCATCGGCATAGTTTCTGTGCTCGCCGGTGCGGGAGGGACCGACGTCCCGTTGCGTCGTGCAAGAAGTAGATGTCAAAGAAGTATCGATATTCGTCTGGAATAGATAGATGCGTTTTGTCAATTTTGCATCCATCGGACGGCGTGCAAGCCTATGAAACCTCTATTGCGTCGTCACGAAGAGCTCAGCTGTACCACAGGATCGGGTGTCGCCGTTCCGGACATTGCACGCGCCCGAACCACGTCTCACCACGACCGGCGCGCCCTCACGCGCGCCAGCGTGACGTTCTGCGGGCTCCCGGCCCAGACTGCGAGCGCGGAGTAATTGTCGGCGTGCGGCGCGCTGCCCGAATGACGGATCGCCTCGTGCTCGATCAGCACAGCCCAGTCGTCGACGGTATGAACGACGCGCAAGCGATCTTCGAGTGCATCTTCCGCAACGGATTGCCAGAGCCCATCGGTGCAGAGCAAGAACACATCGCCATCTTCGAGCGCGTGCGGCGGGCTGATCGCGGGCGCGATCTGGCCGCGCATGCCGAGCGCCATATGCAGCCAGGCGGGATTGACGCCGTCGCCTGGCAGGCCCGCGTCCAGCAGTTGCTGCCGCACGCTATGATCGCGCGTCTGTTCGATCAGCGCGCCGCGTGCGAACCGATAGAGCCGGCTGTCGCCGAGATGGACCCATTGCGCAATGTCGTGACGCCGGTCGATGAAGAGCGCCACGACGGTCGCACTCATGCGGCCGCGCTCGCAGTCGCGCTGCTGCATCGCGAGAATCGCTGCGTGTGCTTCCTCGATGCACTCAAGCAAGGTCTGCGCGAGCGTGCGGCCGGTGTGCTGCGCCCGGTGGAGGATCCGTTCGACTGCGCAACGCGAGGCGATTTCGCTGCCAGGATCGCTGGAGACGCCGTCGCTCACGACAAAGCAGGCGTAGTCGTCCGTGATCGTGTAGCCAAGTGCATCCTGGTTGCTGTCCCGCTGTCCCGCACGCGAGAACTGGGCGCACGAGAGATTCATGCGTCGGCAGAACGCGCTGGGCGGCGTCGCGCATGATAGTTCCTCACCTCGTCGTCGTACGCACGCAGGAAGGCCCGGCCGAATACGGCGCTGAAGTCATCCTCCACCGCAAGCATCGTCTCGTGGTGCATGCGTTCGTAGCGATTCCACAAGCGCGCCTTGCGCAGCATCGGCAGGAGCTGTTCGTAGCGGGTTGGCTCGCTTCGTTCGGCGAGACGTGAGGGCGAGAATCGCTGCAGCAGGTCGTTCAGGGCGGCGCGCATGCCCGCGACCATGGCGATCTGGTGTGCCTGCAGGTCGTGGAACGCGTCTTCCACTGCGCCGGGCGGCGTCATGAAGCCGGGGAACGGCAGGCCGAACATCTGCCGCAGCGCCGCGCTGCCGTCGGGCAGCAGCTTCAGCGGGTTGTTCTCGCGGTCGAGCAGTACGGTCATGTCGGCTTTCACTTCGCGTTTGAGGATGCTGCGCGAGGAGAGGAGCTCGACAGTGCCATTGGTGAACAGCGCGAGCAGTTGCCCCGCCGTGTGCAATTGCTCGGTTGACCAGTCGCAGGTGGCCTTCTCGAGACCCGCGCCGCGCAGGAAGGCGGAAAGGAGGGCGTCGGCCGAGTCGGGCGCCGTCGAGGCAGTGTCCGCATCCGCTGAAGCGGTGCTGGCTGGTGGCGACACGCTTGCGCTTTTTGCATCGCTTTTGTCGTTCGTGCCAGCCGGCTTCTGGGGTGCCGGTCGTGGCACGCGCGGCAGCGCATCGCGCTCACGCCCGGCCTCCGGCTTTGCGAACGCGCTTGTGCGCAAAGGCGTATCGGCCGCACGCTCGATGGCGCCGCGCAACGCAAATTGCGCCACCTGCGTCGTGACGGGCTGCGCAATGGATGAGTCGGCACCGCCTGAGCGTGCGAAGAGCGCGAGGGGATCCGTGGGGATGGGCGGCGTGTCGTTGAGCACGGCGGTTGCCGTGCCTGGCCTCGCGACTTTTTGCGCGACAGGCGTAGCGGCCGCGCTTGCGGTCGTCGCGCCAGCGTTGCCGCCAACGCCCGCCTGCGCACGCAGCACATACGGGCCGATGCGGATCGCATCGCCGGATTCGAGCGCATGCTCCTCGGTGTATTCGAGTGGTGTGTCGTTGATCTCCACCACCGAGACGCTGCTCAGATTCTTCAGCACGCAGTGATCGCCGTCGATCTGCAGCAGCGCCTGCAGCCGCGAAACCTGACGCGTTTCGTCGGGCAGCACCATCTGGTTGTCGGCGTTGCGTCCGATCGTGCCACCTGGCGGACGAAACTCCACGCTGGTTTCGGCGTGGACCGGTTCTCCTGCGTACTCGATGACGGTCAATTGCATGATGCAGATTGAATCACATAAAGACGGATAAAAATGTGCGCGGAGCGGGACGGTCCATCAGGACGGTGCAACCTTGCGGCGCGCGGCGTCGAACGCGGGTCCCCAGATCGGGTGGCCCTTCTCCGCGGCGGACAATTCGAAATGCGGATCGATTCGCAGGATTGCCTCGAACTCCGAGCGGCACTGGGCAACGCGGTTCGTCACGCAGTAGCTGAACGCCATCAGCTTGTGCGCGTCAATCTGCGTGGAGCGGTCGCCGTCGACGAAGGCGTTGCTGTTGCGCAGTAGCTGGATGGTGCGCTGGTAGTCGCCCGCAGCGTACGAGTCCTGTGCGGCAGCAACGGCATTTGCCGCCGTGCGTTGCGCGGGCGACAGGCTCGTGCAACCGCTCGCAGCAAGAAGCGTCGCGACCAGGGTCAGTAAAAATGCGGCAGCGAGGGCAACTCGCGTGCGATTCGCGCGTAACAAGTTCCAGGTAATCGGCCAGGTCATTTTCGGCGATCCGGTATTTACTTCTTCATATGAGCCGTGAAAGTAATTTCTACGGCTCGTGAATTTTTTATAGAGGTGGCATTCGGAGAGCGTTGCGATCACGAATCGTACGAACTATAGTCTAGTCACATGGATTTTCATCATATGAATTATTACTCGTGAGACACGACCGGCGATAGATTAATTTAATTCCGGGAATATTCGAAAGGCATTGCCCCA
This sequence comes from Paraburkholderia sp. CNPSo 3281, assembly GCF_024206515.1. Taxonomy (NCBI): domain Bacteria; kingdom Pseudomonadati; phylum Pseudomonadota; class Betaproteobacteria; order Burkholderiales; family Burkholderiaceae; genus Paraburkholderia; species Paraburkholderia sp. CNPSo 3281. The sequence goes on from NZ_JAMBPS010000057.1 coordinate 3,877, forward strand.
ATTCCGCTTGCTGACGCGGAAAATTTCGGGGCAAGCGTTCCGGGAGCAGCGACTTCCAACCCCTGAATTCAGGCTTGAATGCAGGGGCGTGGGACGCTTTTGCCTTTGCAATCGACAACGCGAATTCGCGCTGAATTAGAGGGTTTGGACGGTATGTACGGAGTATCATTTAAGCGCGTGCATAATCCACGCGAAGGGATATATTTTGCCCTTTTATTATTGTACGGGTGCGCATCGACAGAGAAAGATTTGCCGGTCCCTTATGCCGTCACCTTTCACGTGGCGGCTGACGTGAATCGCGACTCGCAAAACCGGCCGGCTCCTGTTGCATTGCAAACATTTCAACTCAAATCCGATAATAATTTCAGGAAGGCGGATTATTTCTCTCTGCAGAACAAGCCGGAAGACGCGCTGGGCCCGGAGCTGGCGGGCACGGACCGGATTGTCCTGAGGCCCGGGGAGTCGCGTACGCTTCACTACACCGGCGGCGAGACGGTGCGCAGTCTCGGCATCGTGGCGGGCTACCGCACCCTCGAAAAGCGCCGCTGGAAAATTACCGTGGCGTTGCCGCAGCCCGCCAGCACCAACCTGTTCAAGTTCTGGCAGGGCAAGCCTTCCGAAGCGCATTTCGTAATCGTGGTGCAGGGCGACGGACTCGTCGCGACGCCGGCCAGCGGTGACGCACGATGAACGACCGCATGAATCCTCCTGTCGCGCCTGCCACGGGCAGTGCCGGACTGCGCGACCGAGTGGTGTGGTCCGAAGGCATGTTTTTGCGGCCGCAACACTTCCAGCAGCTCGAGCGCTATTTCGAGCGCTATGTGCACTTGCGCTGCGCGCCGCTGCAGCGCTTTCTGTGGGGCTTCGCATCGCTGCAGATCGACGAGGAGGCACTCGCGCAAGGCAAGGTGATGCTGCGCGCGGCGAGCGGCATCCTGCCGGACGGCACGCCGTTCGACTTCTCGCATCTCGACGAGGCGCCCGAAGCGCTCGAGGTGAGCGCCGATGTGCGCGACGCCACGGTCGTGCTCGCGCTGCCTGCGTCGCGCAGCAGCAGCGCACAGGTGACGTTCGGCGGCGGCGCTCGCACGCCTGCGCGCTATGTGGCGCACGAAGCGGAGATTGCCGATGTCAACGAAGTCCGGCTGGAGCCCGCACTGGTTCAGTTAGGACGACTGAAGCTCAAACTCGCGCTCGCCGCCGAGCTGGACGACGACTGGTACGCAATGGGTGTGCTGCGCGTGGTGGAGCGGCGCGTCGACCGTCAGCTGGTGATCGAGGAAACGTATATTCCGCCGCTGCTCGATGCACATGCCCACCCGCAGCTTGCGGGCTATGTGCAGGAGCTCGACCGGCTGCTATCGCAACGCAGCGAGCTGCTGGCGGGGCGCCTCGCGCAGGCGGGGCGCGGCGGCGTGTCGGAGGTCGCCGACTTCCTGCTGTTGCAACTCGTCAACCGTTACCTCGCGATCGCGTCGCACACGGCGCAGACGCCGGGTATTCACCCGGAGCTGCTGTTTCGCGACTGGCTCAAACTGGCCGCCGACTTCGCCACCTTCACGGCGGCTTCACGCCGGCCCGAGGTGTTGCCGGTGTATCAGCACGACGACCTGCGCGCGACCTTCGGCGCGCTTTTCGCGGAGCTGCGCCGCTCGCTTGCGACGGTACTCGACCAGCACGCGCTGCAGATCGCGCTCGAAGAAGCGGGCAACGGCGTGCGGGTCGCCGTGATCGCCGACACCTCGCTGCTGCGCGATGCGGGCTTCGTGCTGGCCGTGCGCGCCGACATTCCCGCCGAGAGCGTGCGTGCGCGCTTTCCGTCCCAGATCAAGCTCGGCCCGGTGGAGCGCATTCGCGATCTGGTGCAACTGCAGTTGCCGGGCATTGCCGTGCGGCCGCTGCCGGTCGCGCCGCATCAGATTCCCTACCACGCGGGCCACAGCTACTTCGAGGTTGACAAGGGCGGTGACCTCTGGCGCCAGCTCGAACGCTCAGGGGGCCTCGCGCTTCATTTAGCGGGCGACTTCCCGGGCCTTGCGATGGAGTTCTGGGCGATCCGCGAGATGCGTTCAGGCGACACGCGTGAGCGAGACATCCGATGAATCCGCTCAACGATCCCGTCTCTGCCGAACGCGCTTCCGGACACGGCGCCTTCACGGCCTCGCGTTCCGGGTTCGGCCCGGCGCCTGGCGACGAGGCGTGGCAGGCGGACGCGCTTCACGAGCAGGCGAACTGGCTCCCGGGCCCGGCGGCTTCCGGGGATGGCGGCAATCCGCTCGTCGCCGCGGCCAACGCGCTGCTGAACCTGATCCCGCAGATCCGCTACACCGTGCACCACCCGAACCCGGCGTGGCTGCGCGAGCATCTCGCCAACGAGATCCGCCAGTTCGAACAGCGCGCGCGCGATGCGCTCGCCTCGCCCGAGCAGATCGGCGCGGCGCGTTATTGCCTGTGCACGGCCCTCGATGAAGCCGCGGCGCTCACGCCATGGGGTGGATCGGGCGACTGGTCGGCGAACAGCCTGCTCGTCGCGTTCCACAACGAAACGTGGGGTGGAGAAAAATTCTTCGAACTCCTCAATCGTTTGATGCAGCAGCCGCGCGAGCAGCTGAATCTGCTCGAACTGCTTTACTACTGCCTCGTGCTCGGCTTCGAGGGACGCTATCGCGTGCTCGACAACGGCCGCGCCCAGCTCGACGACCTGCGGCACACGCTTGCGCGCGCGATCCGCAGCGTACGCGGCGACTACGACGCGGCGCTGTCCACGCATTGGCGCGACGAGATCGCGCGCGAGGACCCGCAGCGCTTCGCCGTGCCGCTCTGGGCCTGCGCCGCGTTGACCGTGCTGGTGGGCTTCGGCGTCTATGTCGGACTCGATCTCGCGCTGGCTGGCCGCTCCGACAAGGCTTTCGCAATGATTGGCCGCCTCCAGGTGCCGGGCGTGCGCCTGCAGGCGGCCGAGCCGCAGGCAGTGCGCCACGTGCCGCCGCCGCGGCTTGCGGGCTTTCTCGCGCCGGAGATCGCCGAAGGTCTCGTGGAAGTGCGCGATCTCGCCGACCGCAGCGTGATCGTGCTGCGCGGCGACGGGCTCTTCGAGTCCGGATCCGCCACTGTGATCGACCATTATCAGCCGACGCTCGCGCGCGTCGCGGCGGCGCTCGCGCAGGTGCCTGGCGCAGTGGTCGTGGCCGGGTACACGGACAACGTGCCGGTGCACAGCGCGCGCTTTCCGTCGAACTGGGACCTCTCGGTCGAACGCGCGCAGGCCGTCGCGAGCATCCTTGCCGCGCGTCTTGGCGACAGCACCCGCGTGGGCGCCGAAGGGCGCGGCGCCATCGATCCCGTCGCGCCGAACGACACCGCGGCGAACCGCGCGCGCAACCGGCGCGTCGAGATCACCTTGCGCGCCGCGCCGCCGAAGCTCGCGACGCCGGGCTCGGGAGACGCTCCGTGAGCCGCGTCGCGAGTTCCGCGCGGCGCGGGGTGCGCGCGCTGCTGGGCGCGCGCGTCTGGGCCGTGATCGGGCTTGCTGCGCTCGCGGCGCTCATCTGGCTCGTCGGGCCGTTGATCGCGGTGGGTGCGTACCGGCCGCTCGACAGCGCCATGGCGCGCGTGCTCGTCATCGTCCTGCTGCTTGCGGTGTGGGCCGGCCGCGCGGGGTATCGGCACTGGCGCGCCGCGCAGCTCAACGCGCAGTTGCTGAGCCAGTTGCGCGAGCCCGTGGAAGCGCGCGCCGCGCATGCGGAGGAAGCGCCGCACACCCAGGAACTGCGCAGCCGCTTCGACGAGGCCGCGCGCCTGTTGCGCAACGCGCGGCTTGGCGCTGCGCAGGGCGGTCAGGGCGGTCAGGGCGCGCAGGTCGCTCAGGGTCTGCGGGGACGCACCCGGCGCTGGTTCGAACGGTTCACGCGCCAGTATCTTTATCAACTGCCGTGGTACGTCTTCATCGGCGCGCCCGGCTCGGGCAAAACCACGGCGCTCGTGAATTCGGGGTTGACGTTTCCGCTCGCCGAGCAGTTCGGCAAGGCCGCGATCCGCGGCGTGGGCGGCACGCGCCACTGCGACTGGTGGTTCACCAACGAAGCCGTCCTGATCGACACGGCCGGCCGCTATGCGACGCACGAAAGCAATCGGGCGCTCGATCAGGACGAGTGGTCGGGCTTCCTCTCGCTGCTCAAGAAGTATCGTGTGCGCCAGCCGCTGAACGGGGCGCTGCTCACGATCAGCGTATCGGATCTGCTGGGCGCGACGGAGGTCGAGCGCACCGCGCACGCCATGGCGCTGCGCAAGCGCCTGCAGGAGCTGCGCACGGAGCTTGGTATCCAGTTGCCGGTCTATGTGCTCGTGACGAAGGCGGACCTGCTCTCGGGCTTCAACGAGTATTTCGCGCGCTTCAATCGCACCGAGCGCGCACAGGTGTGGGGCTTCACGATCGCGCTCGCCGAGACCGAGGCTCGCGACTTCAGCCTGCGTACCGTGTTCGATCGCGAATACCGGCTGCTGCACCGGCGTCTGAACGACGCGCTGCCGGAACTCTTCACCGCCGAGCCCGACGCGCGCAGGCGCGAGCTCATCTACTCGTTGCCGCAGCAGTTCAGCGGCTTGCAGGAGTTGCTCGGACAGTTCGTCGAGCAGGTGTTTTCGAGCTCGCACTTCGATTCGATGCCGCTCCTGCGCGGCGTTTATTTCACGAGCGGCACGCAGGAGGGCACGGTCTTCGACCGCGCGATGGGCAGCATCAAGCGCTTCCTGAAGATCGACGGCGTGCCGCCGGCGCCTCATGCGGCGGCGAGCGGGCGCAGCTTTTTCCTCAAGGACCTGCTGCAGGAACTCATCTTCAAGGAGGCGCGGCTCGCCGGCACCGATCTGCGCTGGTACCAGCGCCAGCGCATGCTGGCGCTCGTGGGCTACGCGCTCCTCGCACTCCTGCTGGCGGGCGCGCTGGCGGCGTGGGTGGGCAGTTATGCACGCAACCGCGTGTACCTCGCGGCGATCGAGGCGAACGTGCCGCAGATCGATCACGCGCTCCAGGGCGTGACCATCACCGACGCCGAGAACATTGCGCGCGTGCTGCCGATGCTCGACGCGATTCGCAACATCGCGCACGTGGATGGCGTCGATCCGGCCAACCCGTCGCTCGCGTACCGCTGGGGCCTCTTCCAGGGTGACAAGGTGCAGTCCGCCGCTGAGAACGTCTATCACCGCGCGCTCGACGAACTGCTGCTGCCGCTCGCGGCGCGGCGTCTCGAAACGGCGGTGCGCGACGCGCCACCCGACGACCCGGCCTATCTCTATGCGGCCCTCAAGGCGTATCTGATGCTGTACGACAGCGCCCATTACGATCCGGATTTCGTGCAGGCGGTCCTGGATCTCGAGATCGCCTCGGCGCCGGGCGCGAATCTCACGCCCGCGCAGCGCAACGATCTGCGCGCGCACATGGCGGCGCTGTTCGCGGGCCGCGTGGTGGTTTCGCCATTTGCCCGGAACGAGCAGATGGTGGCCGGCGCGCGCGAGAAACTCACTCGCCTGACATTCGCGCAGCGCCTCTATGCACAGCTCGCGCGCACGCTGCGGCCCGCCGCGGCGGCCTGGGACGTGAGCGCGGCGCAGATGGCGGGCCCCTCGGGCGCGCTGGTGTTCCGGCGCGCGAGCGGCGCGAGCCTGAGCGACGCCGTGCCGGGCCTGTTCACCTACGACGGCTACTGGAAGGTCTTCGACCGGCGGCTCGACGCGGCGGTCGATGCGTTCGGCCGCGACGAAGTCTGGGTGCTCGGGCTGAGCGCGCCGGAAGCCGCGACGCCAGCGGAGGTGAGCGCGCGGGCGAAGGACGTGCGCTCGCTCTACTTCGACGACTACATGCGCCGCTGGGACGACTATCTCGGCGATCTGCGCTTGCAGAGCACGTCGACGCTTGCGCAGACGACGCAGATCGCCCGCATTCTCTCGTCGCAGGACTCGCCGCTCGCGCGACTCGCCGATGCCGCCGCGCGGCAAACGACGCTTTCGCAGGGCGCGAACACGGCGAGCGGCGCGAGCGGACTCGCCGCGAGCGCGCAGGACAAGGTGAACCAGGCGCGTGAATCGCTGGCGCAGATCCTGGGTCAACCGCAGGGCGGCGGCGACGCAGCCGGCGAGCCAAGCCGCCCCGAAGCGGTGGTCGACGCGCACTTCGCGGACCTGCGCGAGTTCAGCAGCCTCGCGGCGGGCGGCGCCGGCGGCGCGAACGGCGCACCCGGCACGAGCGCGGCGCTGGCGGGCGTCCTCAAATCGATCGACGGACTCTACACCTGGCTCACGGCAGCCGACGCCGCACTGCGCGGCGGCGGGACACCGCCGCAGTCGGACAACGCCGACCAGATCCGCGCCCAGGCGGGCCGCATGCCCGCGCCGTTCCGGCAGATGCTGGGCGACCTCGCGAACGCCGCGCAGAGCAATGTGACGCGCAACGTCGACCAGAATCTCGCGCAAAACGCGTCGGTCAACATCGGCGACTTTTGCCGCCAGGCTATCGCGGGGCGCTATCCGTTCGCGCGCGGTTCGACGCGCGACGTGGCGCCAGGCGACTTCGCGCGCGTGTTCGCGCCGGGCGGCCTGATGGACGACTTCTTCCAGAAGAACCTGCAAAGCCGCGTGGACGCGAGCGTCCAGCCGTGGCGTTTCATCGGTGGATCCGGCGCGTCCGCTGACAGCGCGCTGCTAGCGTCGTTCGAAAAGGCCGCGGTGATACGCGACGCGTTTTTTGCCGGCAGCGCGCGCGAGCCGACCATCAAGGTGGAGATCAAGCCGCTCGACATGGACCCGGAAATCTCCGAGTGGACGCTCGACGTGGACGGCCAGCAGGTGCGCTACGCGCATGGGCCGCAGGCCCCCGTCACGGTGCAGTGGCCGGGGCCGCGCGGCATGAACCAGGTGAGCCTGCAGATCACCGAGCAGTCGGGGGCGACCGACGGCTTCACGATCCAGGGGCCGTGGGCGTTGATGCGCCTGTTCGATCGCGGCGCGGCGGCGCGCGCTCAGGCATCGGAACAAATGGTGGTTGGCTTCAACGTGGATCATCACGCGCTCGCCATGCAGGTGACGGCGGACAGCGTGCGCAATCCCTTGCGTCTTACCCAACTGGAGTCGTTCTCGTGTCCGGGGAAATCATGAACGGTCCCTGCATCGGCGCTGAATTCGGGTTGCCCGCGTGGTATGGCAAGTTGCCGGGCGCGGGCGACTTCGTTGGCCGCCGCATGCCGGGCCAGCTCGCGCGCACCTGGGAGCGCTGGCTCGCGCAGGGCATGGCCTCCGCTCGCACGGGCCTCGATGTGCGTGCGCCGGTCTGGCGCTTCGCGATTCCCGCCGGCAGCGGCGACGGCTGGGTGCAGCTCGGTTGCGTCGCGCCGAGTCACGATCGCGTCGGGCGGCGCTATCCGATCGTCGTCGCGCAGGCCATTGCACCGTCCGCCCATGCGGGCTACGGGAGACCCGGCGGGCCGGCGCTCGCTTGCGCCGACGCGCGCATCCGGGCGATGGACGCCATCGTTCAGGACGCGATCCGCCGCGCGCATGGACCGGAGGAGTTCGATCTCGCGCTGGCCGAGGGGCTGCGCGACGATGCGGCGCGCCCCCCGGGAGAAGGCGCGCGCGACGGCGCCCGCGAGGCCACGGCCGCGGACGGGGGCTGGCCGAACCTGTGGGAGTACTTCGACCCGAACGGCATGACGAGCTTCTGGTGGACCGATGCCGGAGACGGCGCGCCGCGCACCGACGTCCACACGGGCGGGCTCGACACCGCGCTGTTCCAGCGGCTCTTCGGCGAGCCGGGCAGAGGCGAGCGATGACAAACGCCGCCCCGAAAAACGTGCGGCGCGGCGGCGCGCGCGCCGCGCACGGAGGAGGGACATGACCGAATCGCACTACGCCGAAGCGGCGGCGCACGCCGCGCCGCCTGGCGCCGATGGCGTGCGGCCGTTGCCGAACGGCCACCGCCTCGCCGGGTTCGAGCTCGACTCGGTGCTGGGCAAGGGCGGCTTCGGCATCGTCTACCGCGCGTTCGACCGCACACTGCAGCGCGCGGTCGCGATCAAGGAATATATGCCCGCGATGCTCGCTTCGCGCGCCGGCGACTTCACGGTCGCGCTGCGCGCGGCACGTTTTTCGCAGGCATTCGACGCGGGCCGCGCCGCGTTCCTGAATGAGGCGCGGCTGCTCGCGCAGTTCGACCATCCGGGGCTCGTGAAGGTGCTGCACTTCTGGGAGAGCCACGGCACCGCCTATATGGTGATGCCGTTCTACGAGGGCCAGACGCTCGAGCAGCTCCAGAAGCGCGGCAAGCCGATGAGCGAAGCGGCGCTGCGGCGCATGCTCGCTTCGGTGCTGGGCGCGCTGGACGTGCTGCATCGCGCGCAGTGCTTTCACCGCGACATCTCGCTCGACAACATCCTCATGCTACCCAACGGCAACCCGGTGCTGCTCGACTTCGGCGCGGCGCGCAAGCTGATCGGCGACATGGTCGACGAGACCGCCATGATGCTCAAGCCCGGCTACGCGCCGATCGAGCAATACACCGACGATCCCGCATTCAGGCAAGGACCCTGGACCGACATTTATGCGCTGGGTGCGCTCGCGTATGCGCTGATGACCGGCGAACTGCCGCCGGCGGCGGTGGTGCGCAGCATTCAGGATCAGTACCGGCCGCTGGCGGGCCGTGAAGCCGCTGGCCATGACGCGGAGCACTACGGCGAGCGCCTGCGGGCCGCGATCGATCACGCGCTCGCACTGCGCATCGAGGACCGGCCCGAGTCGGTCGGCGCATTCGCCCAGGCGCTCGACTTGCACGAGGTTTCGCCAAGCGTGTTCGTGCCAGCGGGGTATGACGCGCCCGCCCGCACGGCAGGCGTTGCCGCTGACGTCGCGGGGGCGAGCGCGCAAGACGACGCCACGCACGAAGCGCCCGCGCCGCGAGGAGCAACACCCGCCGTAGAGGCGGCGCCTGCGCCTGTCGATGCCACTGCCACGAACGAAGGTGAGGGAGCGGAAACACCGCCGTCCGCCGAGGCCCCGTCGCATGACGGCGCGGCGCCGCAAGCGCAAAACGCGTCACCGCGAGAGGCCGCTCACGAGCAAGTTGCTCCAAAACTGGCCGCAGAAGTCTCCAGGGAGACTGTGGAACGCCACGAAAGTACGGTATCCGAAGCTTCACATCGGCAGTTCAGTTGGCGCATGTTGCGCATCCCTGCGCTGGTCCTGCTGCTCATCCTCGTAGTGGGTGTTCCCGTTCTGCGCTTCGCGATTCATGCGCCGCCCGTTCCGCGGCCGGCGGTCGCGAGCCGCAGTGCGCCACCCGCGCCGGCGAGCCATGCGCCCGCACTCGCGCAGGCGCTTCCCGGCGCCAACGCGCCGGGGCAGTCGTCCGCGCAGGCGCAGCAGCAGCCGGGCGCGTCGGGGTTGATGCCCGCCGCGCCTGCGATGACCACGGACACGACGGTGGTGGCAGTGCAGGCGGGCAAGGACAAACCCCTCAACGCGACCGATGCAGCCACCGTCGCAGCTGCCGCGGTGCAGCCAGCCCAAACGAACGCAGCGGCCCAGCCGCCCGCTGAAGCGCAAGGCTTGCCTCCGGTATCCGGCGCATCCGCGCCGGTTGTCGCGCAGGCCCCGCATTCTTCGGTGCGCATGCCCGCGTCGCTGCCGCCCGTGCGTGTGCACTTCCAGATCATTCCGTGGGGCGAGGTCTATGTCGATGGCGTGCGGCGCGGTATCAGCCCACCGTTTCGCACGGCGAGTCTGGCGCCAGGCACCCATCGCATCGAGATCCGCAACGGCACGTTGAAGCCGTACGTGCGCATGGTGACGCTCGATGCGGGCAGCGCGCCGCTCGAAATCAGCCATACGTTCGAGTAATTTCAGCAAGGAGACCGCACGATGATCGACACCCTGCTCGCACCGATCAGCGCCGACGCGCCGTGCGGACCGGACCTCGAATACGACGCCGACTTTCTGGCGCTTCAGCGCAGCGCGGCCGGCAAGCCGGACGAACAGTACGGCGAGACCCGCATCGCCGCGCAGCCGCCCGCATGGCGCGATGTGGAGCGCATCGCGCTCGCGCTGCTCGCGCGCACGAAGGATCTGCGCATCGTCGTGGCGCTCACGTATGCGTGGATCGACCGACGCGGTCTGGAAGGCTATGCGGACGGGCTGCGTCTCACGACGTCGCTGCTCCACACGTACTGGGAGCCGCTGCATCCCATGCTCGCCGTGGACGGCACGCCCGATCCGCTGCCGCGCTTCAATGCTCTCGCCGAGCTTGCGGGTCCGCGGGGCTGCGCGCGCGCCGCGCGCGAGCAGCCGCTTCTCGGCGCGCTGAGCGTGAGCGCGGCGCTCAACGTGCTCCAGCAGGCCGAGGGTGCCGATGGCGCTCATGCAGACGCCTACGCTGGCGGACGCGAGCGACTCGTGCGCGAGTGGCGCGACGCGCTCGAGTCGGCCAGCCCGGCTCTGCGTGCGGGGCTCACGATTTGGGAGCATCTCGCGCATTTGCGGCGCATCGTGAGCGAGCGTCTCGGCGACGCGTGGACGCTCGATGCGAGCGCGCTCGAGCGACAGCTCGCCATCCTGGCGACGGCGCTGCCTTCCGGCAGGGCGCAGGAAGCCACGCCGGAAGCGGGCGGCCAAGCACCGCAACCCATGCCGCAGCAGCGGGGCGTTGCGCCGCCGCGCGCCGCTAGCACCGCCAATGGCGCAAACGGCGCCGCATGGCGCGACGCCGAGATATCGAGCCGGTCCGACATCGACGTCGGGCTCGAAAAGATGTGCCGCTACTTCGAGCTGCACGAGCCGAGCCATCCGGCGCCGATCTTTTTGCGCCGCGCGCAACGCCTGCTCTCGCTGAACTTCTACGAGATCTTCCGCGACATCGCACCGGAGAGCGTGCGCGAGCTCGACCATCTGAGTGGTCATCGCAACGAATCGCCGCAGTGATGCGCGGCGATGCAAGACGGCGCGCGGCCCCGGATGCGCAAGGGCCGCACAGGGATCAACGCAGGGATCGATACGGTAATCGATCCCGTGAAGCGCACGGGTTGCGCGGGAGCTGAATCACATGTCTCGACACAAGCCATCGGCAGGAGCCCAGAAGTTCATCGGGCGCAATCGCGCGCCCCGCGTGCAGATCGAGTACGACGTCGAGCTCTACGGCGCCGAGCAGAAAGTGCAGTTGCCGTTCGTGATGGGCGTGCTGGCCGATCTCGCAGGCAATCGCGGCGACGCGCTGCCCGAGCTGGCCGAGCGCCGCTTCGTGGAGATCGACGTCGACAACTTCGACGACCGCATGAAATCGATTGCGCCGACGCTCGCGTTCGAGGTGCCCAACACGCTTACGGGCGACGGCGTGCTCGGCGTGGAGATGGCGTTCAGCAGCATGGACGACTTCTCGCCCGCCGCGCTCGCCCGTAACGTCGAGCCCCTGCGGCGCCTGCTCGAAGCGCGTACCCAGCTCGCGAACCTGCTTTCGTACATGGACGGCAAGCGCGGTGCGGAGGCGTTAATCGCGCGAGCGCTCGGCGATCCGGCGCTGCTGGCTGAGCTCTCCGAGCCCAAGGCGCTTGCCGGGCCGAAGGATGCGGACGACCCGCCGCAACGCGGCAATGATCCAAAGCACGAGTAAAAGCAGGAGGACGAACATGAGCCGGACCGAGCCGCAAAACGCGCTGCAAATCCCAGTCTCCACCTTGCCCGCAACCACGCTCAGCGGCGACCAGTTCGCCGTGCTGCTGGAGCGCGAGATCAGCCCCAAGACCGAGCTTGCGCGCGAGACGGTGCAGAGCGCGGTGCAGACGCTCGCGCGCGAGGCGCTCGAGCACAGCGGCAGCGCGACGCTGTCGTCGGACGCTTACGAGGGCGTGCGGCAAGTGATCGCCGCGATCGACCAGAAGCTTTCCGCGCAGATCAACGCCATGCTGCATCACCCAGAGTTCCAGCGTCTGGAGGCCTCGTGGCGCGGCCTGCACTATCTCGTGAACAACACGGAAAGCGACGAGATGCTCAAGATCCGCGTCATGCCTGCAAGCAAGCAGGAGTTGGCGCGCATGCTCAAGCGCCACAAGGGTATTGCATGGGACCAGAGCCCGCTCTTCAAGAAAATCTATGAAGAGGAGTACGGACAATTGGGCGGCGAGCCATTCGGTTGCCTCGTGGGCGATTATTACTTCGATCACAGCCCGCCCGATGTCGAAATGCTGCAGTCCGTCTCGAAGATCGCGGCGGCGGCGCATGCGCCATTCATCGGCGGGGTATCGTCGGCGCTCATGCAGATGGACTCGTGGCAGGAACTCTCGAATCCACGCGACCTCACGAAGATCTTCCAGAACACCGAGTACGCCGCCTGGCGCAGCCTGCGCGAATCGGAAGACTCCCGCTATGTCGGGCTCGCGATGCCGCGCTTCCTCGCGCGGCTGCCTTACGGCGCGCGTACCGACCCCGTCGACGAATTCGAGTTCGAGGAGGAGACCGACGGCGCGCGGCACGATCACTACACCTGGACCAATGCGGCCTATGCGATGGCGGCCAACATCAACCGCTCGTTCAAGCTCTACGGCTGGTGCTCGGCGATTCGTGGCGTGGAGTCGGGTGGCGCGGTCGAGAATCTGCCATGCCACACGTTCCCGACCGACGATGGCGGGGTCGACCTCAAGTGTCCCACCGAGATCGCGATCAGCGACCGACGCGAAGCGGAGCTTGCGAAGAACGGGCTGATTCCGCTCATTCACCGCAAGAACTCCGACGTGGCCGCCTTTATCGGCGTGCAGTCGCTCTACCAGAGCGCGGAGTACCACGACCCCGACGCGACGGCCAACGCCCGGCTCTCCGGCCGGTTGCCGTACCTGTTCGCGTGCAGCCGCTTCGCGCATTACCTCAAGTGCATCGTGCGGGACAAGGTGGGCTCGTTCCGTGAGCGTCCGGACATGGAGCGCTGGCTCAACGACTGGATCATGAACTACGTGGATGGCGACCCCGCGAACTCGTCGCAGGAGACCAAGGCGCTCAAGCCGCTGGCCGACGCGAGGGTGGAAGTGGAGGCCGTGGAGGACAACCCCGGCTATTATTCCGCCCGCTTCTTCCTGCGGCCGCACTATCAGCTCGAAGGCCTCACGGTGTCGCTCAGGCTGGTGTCGCGGCTGCCGGCGGTGCCTGCCGGAAGTTAAACAGGATGACTGATCAAATGAATCTGGCGGCGTAATTCGCAGCCGGTCTCGACAGGCAAACAGGCAGGCAGACGGGAGAACCGCAATGGGCGTGGCGATGTTTATGAAGGTGGACGGCGCGACCGGCGAATCCGCCGACAAGCAGCACACCGGCTGGAGCGATATCCAGTCGTTTTCCTGGGGCGCGACCCAGCCAGCAGCGATGGCGATGGGCGGCGGCGGCAACGCGGGCAAGGCGAACTTCGATGACCTCGTCGTGAGGGCTTATATGGACAAGGCGACGCCGGCGATCATCAAGCATTGCGCGAGCGGCAAGCATCTCTCGAAGGTGGAGATATCGTCGTGCAAGACGGGGGGCGAGCAGATCGAATTTTCGCGGGTCACGCTCGAAGAGGTGATCGTCACCGCGGCGCGCGTGGTGGGCGCCGATGCGAGCGACGCCACCGACCGTCTCCTGATGCAATACGGCTTCCAGGCCGCGCGCGTGAAGAAGCAGTACTGGGAGCAGAACGCGAACGGCGGCAAGGGCCCCGAGGTCACGATGGGCTGGGACATCAAGAAGAACAGCGAAATGTGAGGCCCGCATGCCGAGTGCTTCCTATCGTCTGGACCCTTCGCGAGCGCCAGCGGACAGTGCCGCACGCATACGCGCGGCGACGCCCATGTTGTTCGACCGTCTGAGGGAAGGCGCGCCGCCACGCGGCGCCGCTCACGCCGACGCGCTGCTCGATGCCGTGCTGCGCGATCTCTCGTGGCTGCTCAACACGGCCTGCGCGCTCGACGAGCGCACCGCGCGCCACTATGCCGAAGCCGCCCGCTCGGTGCTCAACTTCGGCGTACCCGCCCTGGCGGGCACGCCGCTCTCCGGCATCGATACGCAATATCTGGAAAACGCGCTGCGAGAGGCGATCGTGTGCTTCGAACCGCGCCTGCAAGGCGGCAGTGTCGAGGTGCGCTGCGTGAGCGACGCGCCGCGCGCAAGGCGGCACAACGTGCTGACCTTCGAGATTTCCGGGCGCCTCGCCTGTTGCGACCCGCCGCTTGCGATGCTGGTGCACACGGAGCTGGACCTGGATTCTGGCGTCGCGCTGCTGCGGCCGCTCGGCAGTGCCGCGCAGGCTGCGACCGACGATGCCCGCCCGCGACGCTAAGGAAACGCTGCCCTATGGATGCACGCTTTCTCGACTACTACAACCGTGAGCTTGCCTGGTTACGCGAATCCGGCGCGGAGTTCGCGCGCCAGTATCCGAAGGTTGCGGGCGGCCTCGGCATGCACGGCATCGACGTGGCGGACCCGTTCGTCGAACGGCTGCTGGAGGGTTTCTGCTTTCTGACTGCGCGCGTGCAACTGAAGATGGACGCGGAATTTCCGCGCTTCTCCGAGCGGCTGCTCGACGTGGTGTACCCGGATCACCTCGCGCCCACGCCGGCGATGGCGATCGTCCAGTTCGAGGCCGATTCCGCACAAGGCTCGCTGAGCCAGGGATTCACCGTGCCGGCGGGGACCAGTCTGATGGCGGCTGCGGGCGGCACCGCGACGGCCTGCGAATTCCGCACCGCGCAGCCGGTAACGCTGTGGCCGCTCACGCTACGCGCGGTCGAACTCGCGCCCGCGCCCGCGGGCGTGCCGCTGCTTCCCGGCATGCCACGTGCAGGAGCGGGTAGCGGCGGGGGTAGCGGCGCGAGCCGTGGCACCGGGCAACTGCGGGCCTTGCGTATCACGCTGGCAGCGCGCGGCGGGGCGCGGTTGAGCCAGTTGCCGCTCGACCAGTTGACGTTTTTCCTCAGTGGCCCGGATCGTCAGGCGATGCGTTTGCTCGAACTCGTCTGCGCGCGCTCGCTCGGCGTCGCGCTGCGCGAGGGGAAGGAGGGCAAGTGGCTCGGCGCACTGGGACCGCAATGCGTCCTACACGAAGGATTCGATGCGCAGCAGGCGCTCTTTCCGCCCGGCGCGCGCAGCTTCGAAGGCTACCGGATCCTGCGCGAGCATTTCGCGTTCGTCGCACGCAACCTCTTTTTCAGCGTGTGCGGTCTGCGCAGCGCATTGGCCAATGCGGGCAGCGAGAGCGTCGACCTCTTCGTGCTGCTGGACGGCGACGACGCCGATCTCGAACGCAGCATCGACGCGACGCACCTTGCGCTCGATTGCACACCCGCGATCAACCTGTTCCCAAAGCGCACAGAGCGCGTCCCTGTAACGCCCGGCACGAATGAGTACCGGCTGATGGTCGACCGTACACGCGCGCTGGACTACGAGGTGTTCGCCGTGAAGCGCGTGATAGGCCATCGCGCGGGCGCCGACGGCGACTGCGAATTCCTGCCGCTCTACACATCGGCCGCCAACGACGCGCAGGAAACCGGCGCCTGGTTCAGCCTGCGGCGAGAGGCGCGGCTCGTCGGCACGCAGGCGCGGCGCAGCGGCACACGCTCGAACTATACGGGCTCCGATGTCTACGTTTCGCTCGTCGATCGCCGGCGCGCGCCGTTCGACGAGCGTATCGCGCTGCTATCGGCCGACACCCTTTGCACGAACCGCGACCTGCCGCTGCATCTTGCGTCTGGCAGTGCCGGCGATCTCACGCTGAGGATCTCCGCGCCCGTGAGCCGCGTGCGCATCGTGCGCGGTCCTTCGCCGCCGCGCCCGCCGCTCGCGCACGACGACGCGACATGGCGGCTCATCGCGCATCTGGGGCTCAACTATCAGCCGCTCGCCGACATCGAGGAGGAGGCCGGCGCCCAGCGGCTGCGCGAGCAACTGGAAATCTACGCCGATCCCGCCGATGCGCCGCTCGCGCAGCGCATTCGCGGCATTCGGGGTCTCGCGTGCCGGCCGGTGTTCAGACGCCTGCCGGTGGCCGGGCCGCTCGTCTACGGGCGCGGCGTGCGCGTGGAGATGACTGTCGACGACCATGCGTTCGCGGGCGACAGTCCGTACGCGCTCGGCGCGGCGCTCGAGCAGTTCTTCGCGCGGCATGCGTCGATCAACGCGTTCGTCGAATTCGCGCTGTACTCGGCGCAGCGCGGCGAGATCGCCGAATGGCCCACGCGGATCGGCCGCAGGCCTGCGGTATGAATCGATCATCAGGATTACGGGACATGAGCCAGCAAGCGCTGATCTCCGCCGGCCAGGACCGGTACCAGAGGTTCTGGCGGCAGCTACGGGCCGCGCCGCACGAGCATGACCTGTTTCATCTGCTGCGCTGGATCGACGCGCTGGCAGGCGGCGAAGCGCCGCTCGGCGAGGCGCAGCATCCAGCGGGCGAGCCGGTGCGGCTCGGGCAGACGCCGTCGCTGTCGTTCGCGCCTTCGATGGTGGCGGCGGTTGATGGCGACGAAGACCGGCACGCGCAGGACGGACCGCCGCGCGTGCATATTCACGGCTTCGGGCTGTTCGGGCCGAACGGTCCGCTGCCGCAGCACATGACGGAGTATGCGTACGAGCGCGTCCACAGCTTCGGCGACAACACGATGGGCGCGTTCGCCGACCTGTTCCACCATCGGCTGATCGTGCTGCTCTATCGTGCCTGGGCCGACGCGCAGCCGGTGGTCGGCCTCGACCGGCCCGGCGAGTCGCGCTTCGACCGCTATGTTGCGAGCCTCATCGGCCTCGCCGGCGCGCGCAACGCCGCGCCGCCGTTGCATGCTCGAGACGCGCCGGGACGCCACGCGAAGTCCTTTCAGGCGGGTCACTGGGTGCGCCAGACGCGCAACCCCGAAGGGCTCGCGCAAATACTGCGCCACGACTTCGGCGTGCCGGTGCGCATCGTCGAACATGTCGTGCGCTGGATCGCGCTCGGCGAGCGTCAGCGCAGCGCGCTCGGCGCCGTGCGAGGCCCACGGCGCGGTGGCGGACAAGTCGCGCGCCTGCGTGCAGCGGGCGCGGCGCTCGGCGAGGGCGCGCTGCTCGGGCGTGCGGTGCGCGACGCGCAGGGCAACTTTCGCATCGTGCTGGGGCCGCTGCCGCTCGCGCGCTACCAGGCTTTCCTGCCCGGTGGCGCAGACTCGGCCCGGCTCGTGCATTGGGTGCGCGAGTACATCGGCGCCGAGTTCGGCTGGGATCTGCAACTCGAACTGGCCGCGTCCGAGGTGCCGTGCGCAGCGCCCGGCGGTGCGGGCAGGCTCGGTTTGTCGACCTGGCTCGGGCGGCGCCTGAGCCGTGAACCCGCGCGCGACCTCGTGGTCGATCTGGTTGCGCGTGCGCAGGGAGGCTGACGCGTGGCGCGCATCTTCACCCTCGAAAGTCCGCCAGGCGACGAACTCAAGTTCTACCGCCTGAACGGCGAAGAGGCACTCGGGCGTCCGTTTGAGTGGCGCATCGAGGCACTTGCCGCGAGCCACAACGTGTCGCTGCGCGAACTGCTCGGCAAGGCGTTGACCGTGCGCGTCGAACTGGCCGGGGGCGGGGAGCGCTACCTGAACGGGATCGTTTCGCGCGCCTCGTTGATCGGGCGCCATGCCGAGCGTTACTACGCGTACGAGTTGATCGTGCGGCCGTGGCTCTGGCTCGCGAGCCGCAGCGCCGACTGCCGCATCTTTCAGGAAAAAAGCGTGCCGCAAATCGTGCAGCAGGTGCTCTCTCCCTATGGTTACCCGATTGAGAACCGGCTGACCGAAACCTATGCGCCGCGCGAGTACTGCGTGCAGTACAACGAGAGCGATCTCGACTTCGTCTCGCGGCTCATGGAGGCGGAGGGCATCTATTACTTTTTCCGCCATGAGGCCGCGACGCACACACTGGTGCTGTGTGACGCAATGGCTTCGCACCGCGATCTGCCCGGCTACGCGACGATTCCGTATATCGGTCGCGACCGCGCCGCGATTGCCGACGAGGAGCATATCGACAGCTGGCAGCCGGTTCAGGAGGTGAGCGCGGGGCGGCGCGAGGCGAGCGACTACGACTATACGAAGCCGCACGCTGACCTGGGCGTGCAGCGCGCCGAGCCGCGCGGCCACGATCACGACGATTATTCGGTGTACGAATGGCCGGGTGGCTATCACGACGACGCGCACGGCGCCCAGCGCAATCGCGTGCGCCTGGAAGAGCTGCAGGGTACCTACGACCGCGCACAGGCGCATACCGACGTACGCGCGTGCGCGCCGGGGTACCTTTTTGAGCTGGAACGCTGCCCGCGCGCCGACCAGAACCGCAAATACCTGATCGTACATTGCACGTACCGTTTCCAGGAGAATCCATACGCAAGCCACACCGGCAACGAGCCCGTGCTGCACGACGCCGATCTGCTTGCCCAGCCCGACAATTTGCCGTACCGCACGCCGCGCACGACGCGGGTGCCGCACACCAACGGCCCGCAGACGGCGGTCGTGGTCGGGCCGCCTGGTGAGGAGATCTGGACCGACCGCTACGGCCGCGTGAAGCTGCAGTTCCACTGGGACCGTTACGGGCGGCGCGACCAGGACTCGTCTTGCTGGGTGCGCGTTTCGAGCCCCTGGGCGGGCGGTGGTTTCGGCGGCGTGCAGATACCGCGCATCGGCGACGAGGTGATCGTCGACTTCCTGAATGGCGATCCCGATTATCCGATCGTGACCGGACGCGTCTACAACGCCGCGAGCATGCCGCCCTGGAGCCTGCCCGTGAGCGCGACGCAAAGCGGGTTGCTCTCGCGCTCGACGCCGGGCGGTACGCCCGAGCATGCGAATGCGCTGCGCTTCGAAGACCGCAAGGGCTCGGAGCAATTGTGGATGCATGCGGAGCGCAATTTCGACGCTGAGACAGAACTCGACCATTCGCTTTCCGTGGGGCACGACCACACGCACACGGTCGGGAACGATGAAACGATGCAGGTGAAGAACAACCGGCAGAGGAGTGTCGGGCAGAACGAGACCGTCAACATCGGGCAGCATCGGGTCGCACAGATCGGCCGGAACGAGACCACCAGTGTAGGCGGAGACCATAGCGTCACCGTGAAGGGCAACAGTACGCATACGGTCACCGACGGCAATCACAGCTTCACCGTGGCCAAAGGCACGCATACCGTGCAAGTCGAGCAGACCAGCACGCATGCGGTGGCCGCCGGCTCGCGCATCGTCGAAGTGGCCGTAGGCGACTACAGCGTGACCGCGGCGAACGCGGTTCTCGTGTATGGCAAAAAACAGGGTGTGGGCATCACCGGCGACGGCGGCGTCGGCATCACGGGCAGCAAGCTCGGCGTCGACGTGAACGGGAACGATGGTGGTGTCGGCATCACCGGCGATGGCAAGGGCCGGGGCGTGGCGATCACCGGGACAGGCAAGGGCGTCGTCATCACCGGCACCCCTTTTACCGAAGTCTATGGCACGACGAACGTGGACATCTCGGCCCCAACAGTCAACGTGGGCGATCAGGACGTCAAGCAGGTCAACATCAACGCGAAGAAGATCGTCATCTCGACGAACGGCGCGAGCATCCAGCTCGACGCGTCAGGGATCACGATTCAAGGGACCATCGCCCATATCAACTAGTCGCGCAGGAGAACAGAGAGGATCTTATGGACGCTCACGCAGATCAGACCGATGAAGCGATGGCAACGCAAGTCGCGTACACCGATGCCGACACCATCGACGATGTCACGCGCGCGAAGCTGCGCGCCCTTTTCGATGCGGGCACCGCCCCAGGTCCGGCAGCGCCCGCGCGAGTGCCCGCCATGGAGGGGCTGCTTGCAGCTGAGGTGACCGACACCCATCATCCGGACAGCCCGGGCCGGGTGCGGGTGCGCTGGCACTCCGCCCTGGGTGAGGCTCTGGAGTGCTGGCTGCAATGCCTGAGCGGGCAACGGCCGCGCAGGGGCGATCGCGTGCTCCTCGAGCAGCCGTCAAACTGGCCGGAGCCGCTGGTCACGGGGATTCTCGCGCCTGCGGCGGCTGGGGGCGAAGCGCCCGACACGCACGCGAGCCAGACCGTGAAGCTCGCGCCCGACGAATGCGTACAGATCGACGATGCACATGGCAAACCGCTGGTGCAGATTCTCGCTTCGAGCGCGGGACCGGTGGTGCGCCTCATGAGCCCGAACGTCAACTTCGAGGCCGCGGGCAAGCTCAGCCTGCGCGCGCAAGCGCTTGAGCTGGAGGCGGGCCGCGGCGGCGTCGATATCCGCACCGAGGCCGATACCGTGGTGCGCAGTCGCTACATTCGGCTGAACTGAGGCACGAGGGCATCGGGAGATGCAGCGTGAATTTGCCGCCACGGATGCTGCGCTGGGCGCGTTCATCGAGCAGCCTGATTATCCAACGCTCGTGCTCGGCGCAACCGATCTCGACGTCGTGTTCGCGTTCAGGATGCTGCAGGAACGCGATCGGCGAGACAGGCAGCGCGTCTACCTGCTGTTTCCGTTCGAATGCGCCGCGTCGGGCCGCTTTGTTCAACAGTGCATGGCATCGCTCGCCGCGCAGATTGACGCAGAGAACCAGGCGCGCGCGCAAGAGGGCGTGATGCCGTGGGCCGAGCTCCCGCTGCTTTGCACCGATCCGACGCCGCACCCCGCCCGGCGGCTAAGAGCGGCGATCGAGCATGTGCGCACACTGGTTGCGGAAGGTGTCGATATCGTCTGGGGGCTCTTGCCATCGACCCTCGAGGACGCCACCGGCTATCGCGAAACGGTGTTGCCGCTGCTCGCGCTCGATGGCTTCGAGGCGTGGATGGACGGCCACCGCTTCTGCGTTCGCGACGATTGTTCGCGGCGTTTCCTGTTGCCGCAGGAGTTGCGTGCGAAAGCGCCACACGTGCTCACGCTTGACCTCGACTTTTCGCCCGAAAAAGCCGCTGACGCCCTGGTGGGCGCGATGAACGACTCGGCCCGCCCGCTGGCTGAGCGCATACAGGCGGCGATGCAGCTGGCCGCGCTCGATCTCACGCACGGTCGGCTCGACCAGGCGCTGGCGAAGTATCGCCTGCTGTATGGCTGGCATCGCGAACAGTGCAACCCGCTTGGGCAGGCGCTGGCGTTGGGCGGAATCGGCGATGTCGCGACACGCAGCGGCCAGCACGCCGATGCGAGCCGCTGGTATGCGCATGCGCTCGACGCCGCGGCGGAGAGTGGCAACCTGGGCGTGACGCTCAATATTCTCATGGCGTCTGGAGAAGCTTGCCTGCGCCTGAAACAGCCCGCGCGCGCGGTCGAATATTTCGAGCTCGCGAGCCGTGGTGCGGACAAGCTGATGTTCCCGCACACGAGCGTCGCCGCACTGGAGAAGCTCGGCGTGGCCCTGCTGGGTGCGCATAAGACTGCCGAGGCAGCACGCACGTGGACCGAGGCGAAAGCGCTGTGCGAGCGCTTCGGTTGCGAGCACCAACGCCACTCGCTGCTCGACCGGCTGGCAGCCCTGTATGCGCAGGCCGGCTTGAAGACGCAGGCGAAAGCCTACGAGATGGAGAAAGATCGGATTCCTTCATATCGTGGGGGAGCGCGTCGATAGATGAGCACCCCGCCCGTCAATCCGGCCAGCCCGGCTAACGAGCCGCCCCCGCCGCCTGCGCCGTTGATCTCGCCGACCGGCAATACGTCGGTCGACGCGCTTGCCAGTGCGGTCAATGCCGGCGCGCAGCCGTTTCAGCAGCTCGGTAACCCGAAGGCCAACACGCTTGACCGCGTCACGAACGTCGTGAGCGGAGCGGTGGGCAGTCTCGGCGCGCTCGACCAGCTGCTCAATACGGGCATGGCGATGATTCCCGGCGCGAATCTCGTACCCGGCATGCCGGCGGCGTTCATCGGCGTGCCGCATCTCGGGGTGCCGCATGCGCACGCGCACCCGCCGAGCGACGGCGTGCCGATGCCGAGCTGCGGCGTGACGATCGGAAGCGGCTGCCTGAGCGTGCTGTATGGAGGCATGCCCGCTGCACGGGTGCTCGACATCGGCCTCGCGCCCACCTGTGGCGGCTTTGCGCCCATCTTCGAGATCTGCACCGGATCGAGCAATACCTTCATCGGTGGCGCGCGCGCGGCGCGCATGGCGCTGGACCTGACGCGTCACTGCAATCCGCTCGGCGTGAGCGGCGCGGGGCACGCCGCGCAGGAGGCTGAGAAGGCGAGCGCACTGAAGCGTGCGATGCACATTGCCGGCATGGCGGCGCCGGTGGCCTCCGGCGGGCTGACGGCCGCCGACCAGGCCGTGGATGGCGCCGGGGCGGCCACCGTCGAAATGACGGCGGCGCAGACAGCGGCAGACGCGATCGCGATGGCGATGAGCAATCTGATGGGCAAGGATCCGGGCGTTGAGCCAGGAATGGGAACGCTGATCGATGGCGACGCGAGCGTCCTGATCGGCGGCTTCCCGATGCCCGATGCGCTTGCCATGCTGATGCTGGGTTGGGGACTGCGCAAGAAGGCGCACGCGCCAGAAGATGCCGGGGAGTCCCGGCGCACGGAGCAAGGGGAATGCAAGGGCGGGCACCCTGTCGACGTGGTCAGGGGCACGGCGGAGAATGAGTTTACCGACTATGCGGCCGTCGACGCGCCCGCCTTCAAATGGGAGCGCTACTACCGTAGCGACTGGAGCGAACGCGACGGCGCATTGGGTTTCGGCTTTCGTCACAGCTTCCAGCATGAACTGCGACTGTTGCGCACGCGTGCGATCTACGTCGATGGCCACGCCCACGCGTATACGTTCAGGCGCGGCGTCGCGGGGCGCTACGAGGGCATCTTCGCAGGCTACGCACTACAGCAGCAAGGCACTAATCGTTTCGTGATCCTATATGGGTCGCATAGCGAGCTCACGTTCGAGCGCACGAGCGAAACGCATGGTTCGACCCGACTCGTGCGCCATGTCTGCGACGGTGCCGAAAGCACGCTGCGCTACGCAGACGACGGCACGTTACGGCACATCGAACAATCGGCGCAGCGTGATGGGCGCCGCCGGCTGGTCGATTTCATCTACGACGCACACGGCCATGTGGTGCAAGTGCGTCAAACCAATGCGCAAGGCGCCGTCACCTGCATTGCCCGGTATCGCTACGATGCCGCCGGTTGCCTCACAGCGGCAACTGATGCGCTCGGCGCGTCCATGACCTACGGGTATGACGAGTTGCGCCGCATGACTCGGGAAACGGATGCCAATGGCTACTCGTTCTACTACCGTTACGGTGGTGACGGCCGTTGCGTCGAGAGCGTGGGGCAGGACGGCCTGTGGCGCGTCCTGCTCGATTACCAGCCTGGCCGCACGGCGGTCACACAAGCCGATGGCGGAAAATGGACCTACTTGTACGACGATGCGCGCACGGTGACGCACATCATCGACCCCTATGGCGGCGCGGCGGAGCGCGTGACCGGCATGGATGGGCGCATCGTCGAGGAGGTAGACGCCGCCGGGCGCGTGATGCGCTGGCTTTATGACGAGCGCGGACGCCATACGGGACGCATGGACGAATGGGGCAACGTGTGGCCGGCGTGGAACGGGGTACAGGCACTGCCGAACCCCTTCGCACATCGTTTGCCACAGACACACCTCGGGCTGCAGTGGGGAGAGCCGGCGCAACACAAGGTGGGGAATACGATTTTGCTGCCCGAGGCTATCGAACGGATCGTGGATGACCTGCCCGGGCGCCGCGTGAACGCATGCGCCCTGAAGGAAACAAGGGACGCCAGCGAGCGGCTGGTGACACGCATCGACGAATGCGGTAAAGCCGAGCATTTTGCGTATGACTCAGCTGGCAATGTGCTCGAGTATCGCGACAAGGATGGCAGGGGTTACCGCTACGGCTTCGCATCCTGGAACCTCTGCGTAAGCGAGGAGGATCCACTCGGCGGTGCAGTGTCATACCGTTATACAACTCAGGAGAAGGTCTCGTCGGTTGTTGACGCGAACGGGAATGAAAGCCTGTACGCCTACGATCTGAAGAACCGCATTGTCGGCGTTACGCGGCACGGGGTGGTCCGCGAGACCTACGCATATGATGGAGGAGATAGCCTGGTTGAAAAGCGCGATGGCGACGGCAACTGGCTGCTGCGCTTCGAGGTGAGCGAGTGCGGCCTGCATCGTAGGCGCGTGCTGGCGAGCGGCGAGACACACTGCTTCGAATACGACGAGCGAGGAAATTTCACGAGGGCGTCAACGGACCGCGCCGACGTCAGGTTCACGTACGACGCGCTCGGGCGCTGCATCGCGGACAAGCGCAATGGACGCGGTGTCGAGCACAAATATATCGGCGCGCGTCTTGCAGAGACCACGTACTTCGATCGATTCACGGTGCGATACGAATCTTGTGGGGACGGTGACATGTCGATTCACGTTCCGGGCGGAGCTGTCCACCGGCTTCACCAAAGTGCCGATGGCAAGGTCCTGCTGCGTCTTGCCAACGGCATGAATCGACTCTACGCGTATGACCCGCAAGGGCGATGCGTCGCACGCCTGACGTGGTCCGAGGGACGCGCGCAAGACGTCCATTGTGCGGAGTATAGCTACAGCGCGACAGGCGAGTTGCGATGCGTCATCGATAGTCAGAAGGGCAGGACGGAGTATCGATACGATGCCGCCCACAGGCTGGTGGAGGAGAGTCAAGACGGTTGGCCGGTGCGGCGCTTCGAATATGACCGGGGAGGCAATCTTGTCTCTACGCCGTCCTATCCGTCTATCCAGTGCATGGAGGGAAACCGGCTGGCTGCCGCGTCACGCAGCCTGTTTCGCTACGACGAACGTAACCGTCTGGCCGAAGAGATTCGCGCGCCAGAGGCGCATACGGTATACCGCTATAACAGCATGGACTTGCTGGTGGAAGTGCACTGGAGCGATCGCGACGAGGCGTGGGCAGCGCAATACGACGGGCTGTGCCGACGCACTGCCAGCACAATCGGCGCACATCGTATCGACTATTACTGGGACCGCGACAGGCTGGCCGCGGAGTCCCGTGCGGACGGCAGGCTGCGCCTGTACGTCTATCCGGACGAGATGGCGCTGGTGCCGTTCCTATTCATCGACTATGACTCGCCGCAAGCCCCGCTCGATAGTGGCCGGGTCTATTACGTTGTGGTTAATCAGGTCGGGCTTGCGGAGCAGATTGATGATGACGAATGCAGGACGGTATGGCGCGCGCGAGACATCGATCCTTATGGGACGGTTACCGTGGCTGACCACGGCGAGATCGAATATAACCTGCGGTTTCCAGGCCATTATTACGACGCGCCAACGGGTTTGCACTATAACCGGTTCAGGACGTACAGCCCGGCGCTTTGCCGCTATTTGCAATCGGACCCCGTGGGACAGGCCGGGGGCGTGAATTTATACGCATACGCTGCCAACCCGCTGGTGGCGGTGGATATCCTGGGGCTCAAGGATTGCTGTGGCGCTCCGGGAAATAA
The DNA here is from genome assembly GCF_024206515.1 of Paraburkholderia sp. CNPSo 3281. Classification (NCBI taxonomy): domain Bacteria; kingdom Pseudomonadati; phylum Pseudomonadota; class Betaproteobacteria; order Burkholderiales; family Burkholderiaceae; genus Paraburkholderia; species Paraburkholderia sp. CNPSo 3281. Next base: position 29,345 of record NZ_JAMBPS010000057.1, read on the forward strand.
CCATTTCGACGATTGCGAGCATGCAGGCAATGGCCGCGCTGCCGAACGGCCTCCGGATCGACAGAAGTCAAAGCAGCAGCTCGACGCGGAGCGCAAGGATACGTCAGCCCAGTCGTTTGTCACGAAGGGCGCGTCAAAGGCGGGCGAGATTGCCGATGATCTGCACAGGCAGACCGATGCGACGGGCCGGGGCATGTGCACTGCCTGTGGGGACCCCGAAGATGGGGCTCGTGTGCAAAACGGGCAAGCGAAGAAGCAACCGCAGGAGCTTGATCCACGAGGCGAGCATCTTTCGGGCGAAAACATGGTTGCGCTGATGGAAGAGCTCGGGATGCCTATCAAAGGGCATCCGGCCGATGGTGATGTAGTGGGGAGAACGAATGCGTCCCATGCGGAAATGCTGGCCGGACATGACAATCATTTTTACGGGCGGGAGCCGAATGTCATTGGCATATCGAGACCCTCATGCGGCATGTGCCGGGACTGGTTGAGGAGGCATGCCCAATATACGCGTGTCACGCATATCGTCAGCGACCCGGAATACCAGCGAATCTATCACCCCGATGGGACCGTCGACATTTACCATAGCGATGGAGAATACGTCGGTAAAGTGTCCAGCAAGGTCGATCCGACGGCCACCCGGCAGAATTACGAGGGTATCCCATGGTAGAAAAGACCCGCGAACTTGTTGCCGATTGCCGAGCCATTGTGATCGCGTCGCCCACGCACCACTTGCCACTGAACGCAAGACAGCGTTTGTGGGCCTCCTTCGGTGAGCGGCTGGACCCGGCCGAGGTACGGGCCGGAGCGATATCGCCGGGTCATGACCGGCGTGGCAGGCTCGCGATATATGCGGTACGGAGCGTTCTGCCGTGGTATGCGGCAGACGAGGCGCGCGCCGGTGCAGACCTGGTCAATTCGACGGATCACCCCACCAAAATCCTCGACGTCGCCGAGCGCCGACTCGACCGGATTGACGACTGGGCTTCGACCGAGAGAACCGCTTACCGCTATGGGAATATGCTCCAGTACATTTACGAGCTTTGGCAGGACTATGAGGTAGCGTCGCTGATTTTGCTTGGCGCAGGCGGGGCGATCGGTTCATGCATCTGCGATCACCTGTGGCTCGAAGCAGAAGACGAAGGACCTGATACTGAAGGGTGGACGCCGGAAATGTACGCTTGCCTCGCGTTCTGCGATGGGGCGAGCCCCTGGGTCCAGGACGAGACGCAGGGCGAACGGCAGGGTGAACTCAACGCTCGCCGGGAAGCGTTCTGGCTGCAGTACCTCGCGAAGGCCGCCGAACTTGCTGTTGCAGCTCACAATTTTCGCTAGCGATTATCACAGATGCGGTAAGGTGTTCGATAATTCCGCTAGTCCGCTGCGTCATTGAATTGGCACCGCTCGAATCCGAGACGAAGGTTCGTCATATTTCCACTTGATTGGCTTCGGGTTCTTGCTGTGCTCGCGAATGTAATGCATCAGTTTGCGATCCAGATCCTTCACTGAACTGAAGATGCCGCGCACGCTCACTTGACACCGGGTCCGCTAATGGGTGTCAACGATCTATGAACCCAAGTCGAGCGTCTCTTCCTGGCCGACCACGGGCGGACGGCGAATGCATCAAACCGACCCAACCCGGACGCTCGCTCATAGACTGTGGCAACGGCTGGTTGCAGAGGTACAACGGTCGTATTGTCCGTGAAATGGCGCACGGCGCCTTAGTGTCATTTACACGGCGATACTCCAAACAGCTGAAGGACCACACTACGCAACCAGCGATTCCCGGCCTCGTGATGATACCGGGCATGCCAATGTTGCCGGACGGCGAAACCATCCACGGAGATGGGGCACGAATGTATAGCCAGATCGTTGGCCTGCGCGAGCGTTTCTCCAATGTGGCGTGGCAGCGTGGCGACCAGATCGGTCGTCTGGACGATCGTTCCGAGCCCGAGGAATCCCGGTAACTGCAGCACGACGTCACGCTCGATCCGCTCGCGCGCCAGCGCCAGTTCCAGCAATTGCGCACCCGTGCCCGATTCGATCGCGACATGTCCCTCCGAGCGGTACTGCTTCAAACCGAGCCGCCCGCGAACGCGCGGATGATGCAGGTTCGTCAGACATACCCAATCCTGGTGATAAAGCTGCTGCTGGTAGATGCCGCCGCTTAGCCAGGGGACGTAGCCAATAGCCAGATCGGCCTCACCCGACTCCAGCGCCCGTTCCGTGTTGCCGTCGATTCCCGCCGCCTCGAGCCGGATGCCGGGCGCCTGGGCGCGTACGTGCGCGAGCAGTCTCGGCAGCAGCGTGATGTGGCTCGCATCTGTCATGCAGATGCGAAAGCGCCGCTGCGCCGTCGCAGGATCGAACGCGATCTCCCACGCGACGAAGCGCCTGAGCGATTCGAGAATCTCGCGGCAAGGCCCGATCAGCGCATCGGCCTGCGGTGTCGGCGCCATGCCGCCGGGCGTGCGGATGAAAAGCGGATCCTGCAAACACTCGCGCAGCCGGCCGAGCCAGATGCTGATGGTAGGTTGGCTTTGCCCCAGTTGCTCGGCAACCCGCGTGACGCTGCGCGTGTCATACAGAAGGTCGAACAGCTGTAGCAGCTTCAGATCAGGCAAATCGGTCGGCATCATGGCGTAGCGAGCATTATTGTCTGGTGCAATGACGCCATTGTAGTCATTGCATTGCCGATATGGGCGGCAACTCCTATCGTGTGCCTACACGTCAAGGAGAAGCCCTGTGAAGATTGCGATTCTCGGCGCCGGCGCACTAGGCTGCGCGATCGGTGCCACCCTCACGGAGGGCAGCCACGAAACCTGGCTGCTGGACCGTTCGCCCGTCCATGTCGAAACGATGCTCCGCGACGGTCTGCTGGTCGACGACGACAACGGCACGCGGCGCATCGCGGTGCGCGCCGCGACCCAGGCGAGCGAAATCGGCGCAGCCGACGTGGTGATCGTGCTCGTCAAGTCCTTCCACACCGACGCGGCGATGCGCGGCGCACTCGCGCTGATCGGGCCCGAAACGCTCGTGCTGTCGCTGCAGAACGGCCTCGGGCATGAAGACGTGCTCGCCGATATCGTGGGCCGCGAGCGCGTGCTGGCGGGCAAGACGTATGTCGGCGGCGTGTTGCGCGGTCCGGGGCATATCCAGTCGGGTGTCACCGGCAAGGCGACGTACATCGGCGAACTCGATGGCCAGCTCACGCGCCGTGTGAAGACGATCGCCGAGGCCCTCAACGCAGCGGGGCTGATGACCACAGTCAGCGACAACATCATGGGCACGATGTGGGACAAGCTGCTCGTGAACGTCGCTACGGGCGCGATTACGGGCATTACACGCCTCACTTACGGCCAGCTCTATGACGAGCCGCTGCTGAAAGCGACGGCTCTCGCGGCCATCGGCGAAGCTATGGCAGCAGCCCACGCGGCGGGCATCACGTTGTCAATGACCGACCCCGAGCAGGCCTGGACACTGGCGGCCGAAGGTCTCTCTCCGACGTTCAAGACGTCGATGCTGCAAAGCCTCGAAAAAGCCTCGGTCACCGAGATCGATTTCATCAACGGTTCGGTGGTGCGCTGGGGACAACGGCTAGGCGTGCCGACGCCCGTCAACGCGACGCTGGTGGCCTGCATCAAGGGGATCGAACGCGCGATGGCCGATGAAGCGCGCAAGGAGACGACGGCATGAGCGGCTCGAAGGCTTACCTGGAACATGTCGCGATCTGGGTGAAGGACATCCGGTGGCATATCCGCTTCTTCGAAGACGTGCTCGGCATGACCATGCGCGAAGTCGACGGCACCGTCGACGCGCCGCGCCAGTATTGGACGCTCGGCGGTCTTCAGTTCATTCATGCGCCGCAACACGATGGCCCCGAAGGGCGCCTCGCGCATCTGGGCGTCATGTGCGAAGACCTCGAAGCCGCTTTGGCAGTGGCCCATGCCTTTGGCATCAGCGAGATGCCGCAAGGGCGCAACTGGCTGCGTCTGCCCGACGGCCTGGCCGTCGAACTGATTCAGGCCAAACCCGCGTCCTGTGTCGCGCAGGCGCTGAACATCAACCCGCGCGCGGAGGCGTGAGCATGACGATTATCGAGAAGTTCTGGGACGACGCCCGCGAAGGCGACGAGTGCGTGAGCCCGAGCTATACCGTGACGAAGGAACGCATCCTCGCCTATGCCGACCTCACGGGCGACCATACGCCTGTGCACGTGGACGAGGTGTATGCGAACGCGAGCCACTTTGGCTGCCTCGTCGCGCATGGGTTGTTCGGGCTCTCGATTGCCGACGGCCTCAAGACCCAGAGCGACTATCGTTTTCTGCCCGGCATGTCGCTCGGCTGGACCTGGGATTTTCTGCTGCCTGTCAAGGTCAACGATGTGCTGCACGTGAAGTTTCGCGTCGGCGCCATGCGGCCCAGCAATAGCCGTCCTGGATGGGGCATCGTCGTGCTGCCATCTGAGCTGATCAATCAGGATAACAAGATAGTTCAACGCGGCGAGCATCGTCTGATGGTGCCGCGCCGGCCGGGAGCGTACTGATGCAGGGCCGTCCTCTCGAAGGCATTCGCGTTGTCGACTATAGCCACTTCCTCGCCGGTCCCTACGTGGGCCGCTGCCTTGCGGCGCTCGGCGCCGAAGTCATCAAGGTCGAGCGTCCCGGCAGCGGTGACGCAGGGCGCCAGCACGCGACCGTACTGGACGGCCAGCAAAGCGGCTATTTCCTGCAATTGAACATGGGCAAGCGCGGCGTCAGCGTCAACATGAAAGATGCGCGCGGCAAGGAGTTCATGCGCCGCTTGTGCGATTCGGCGGACGTGTTCGTCGAGAACTACCGTCCCGGCGCGCTGGACAAGCTCGGACTGGGCTATGCGGGGTTGTCCGCGCGCAATCCGGGCCTCGTCTACTGCTCGATCTCGGCATACGGCCATACGGGCCCCGACGCGCATCGCGCCGGATTCGGCCTGATCGCGGAGGCGAAGAGCGGCATCATGCAGATGGTGGGCACGCCGGGCGAGCCGCCGCCGTTGCTGCGCATTTCGCTCGGCGACATGTACACGGGCATCCACGCAGTGGCGGCGATCAACGCGGCGCTGCTCGGCCGCGTGAAGAGCGGCCGCGGCCAGCACATCGACATGGCGCTCTACGACACACTCGTCTCGATGCACGAGTATGCGGTGCAGTGCTACACGCTGCGAGGTGTGGTGCCGGAACAGACCGGTCACGACATGCCGACTTCGACGCTTTATGGCGTGTTTCGGGCAGCAGACGGCGACCTCGTGATCGCTGCGCAGGTGGATGACGCATGGAAACGTCTCGCCGCGTTGATCGAAGCGCACGGCGGCCCCGCCGGATTTGGCAGCGATGCGCGCTTTCACGATAGCGTGGGCCGCAACACGCATCGGCAGGCGATTCTCTCCGTCGTGCAGCCGTGGGTTGCCGCGCGGCCAGTCGCGCAGGTGCTGGAACTGCTGGATGGCATCGATGTGCCTTGCGCAAAGGTGCAGCGCATCGACGAGGTGCTCGACGATCCGCAGATCCAGGCGCGCGGCATGGTGGTCGAGCAGCATCACCCGCGCTATGGAACGCTGCGTTTGCCCAACCTGCCTTTCCGCTTTTCTGATTGCGACACCACCATTCGCGACGTCGCGCCGGATCTCGGGCAGCACAACACGGAGGTCGCGCAATCGCTCGGCTTTTCCGCCGCCGAGATCGACGCGATGCAAAGCGAAGGCGTTCTCTACTCGAAGTGAGACACCATGACTGACCAGTATGCGGTGATCGGCCACCCGATCGGACACACGAAGTCTCCGTTGATTCACGGCCTGTTTGCCGAAGCGACGCAACAGGCGATGTCCTACGTCGCAATCGAAGGTCCGCTCGATCCTGACGCTGGCTTCGCGAAGGTCGTGCGCCAGTTCGCTGCGGACGGCGGCAAGGGCATGAACGTCACCGCGCCTTTCAAGCTCAAGGCCTTCGCGCTCGCCGACGAGCGCAGCGAGCGCGCGACACTGGCGGGTGCCGCCAATGCGCTCAAGTTCGAGAACGGCCGGATCATTGCCGAGAATTTCGACGGCGTTGGCTTGTTGCGCGATATCGAAGTCAATCTCGGCGTCCCGCTTGCCGGCAAACGCGTGCTGATGCTCGGCGCGGGCGGCGCAGCGCGCGGCGCGCTGCTGCCGTTTCTCGCCGCGGGTCCCGCCGAACTGGTCGTCGCCAATCGCGATGTGTCCAAAGGCGAGGCGCTGGTCGCCCAGGTCGGCTCGCGCGGTTCGGGCTTAAGCGCCTGCGGCTATGGTGATCTCGCGACGCGAGGCCGCTTCGACCTCGTGGTCAATGCGACCTCCGCAAGCTTGACGGGCGACCTGCCACCCGTCCCTCCGGGCGTGTTCAGCCCGGATGGCACTGCCTACGAGCTTGCGTACGGAAAGCGGCTCACGCCGTTCCTGCGGCTCGCGCGCAACGCCGGCATACACGGTGTCGCCGACGGCGTGGGCATGCTGGTCGAACAGGCGGCCGAAGCCTTTGCATGGTGGCGCGGCGTGCGCCCGTTGACGGCTGCGGTCATCGACCGCCTCACCGTGCCGCTCGACTGAGTGCGCAAAGGAGAACCCGATGAAGAACGTCCTGATGCTTCATGGCATCAATCACAACATGTTCGGCAAGCGCGACCCGGCGCAATACGGAACGGTTACGCTCGCCGACATCGATGCCGGGCTGCAGGCGCTGGGCGAGGAACTGGGTGTGCAGGTCGAATCGTTTCAGACGAACAGCGAAGCGGCGATGTGCGAGCGCATCCATCGAGCTTTCGAAGAGGGCGAGGACGCTGTGCTGATCAACGCCGGTGCGTGGACGCACTACAGCTACGGCATCCGCGACGCGCTCGCGATCCTGACCTGTCCGGTCATCGAACTGCACATGTCCAACATCCATGCGAGGGAATCATTCCGGCACCATTCGGTGTTCGCCGATATCGTCAGAGGGCAGATCTGCGGTTTCGGGATTGAGAGTTATCTCCTCGCACTGCGGGCCGTCCATGCGGAGATCCGTGATTGAGCGGCGCGCCGGAATCGCAACCCGGTTACTACCACAGTGATAAGTGATGCGGCGCATGACGGCTCTCGAATGAAGAAAGGACAGTCAAACGTCTCCTATTCAATGCGCCTTAATGGCTGAAAGTGGCCGGCTAGTGCCCGACGACAGGCCGCGGCGATTTTCTCGGCACGGCGCGCGATGCAACAGTCATATCACGACCCGTTCCTGCCCCTGAGGTACTTTCGGCGACTGTCACTACCGCGCTCCAAAGCGGCCCTCCGCCCCACGCCGCCGGGTCTGACGTAACCAGATTTCACCGCTCCCTGTTCGCCCCGGGACCATTCAGGGTTTTCTCGCCGACACGAGTACACACGGCATCGGGACTTGCACCTCACCGTTGTTCGTATACGCTGCCGCATCGCCGGACACAGCTTTCTGGATTGAAGCCAGCGCTGCCGGCGACTGCGCCTTCAAGATCGCCGCAACGCGCACACCGCCGCACATCAGGACGTCGAAAGGCGTTTCGGGCGCGCGGATACGCAACGTTTGACTGACTTCCTTAATGCTGGGCTCAACGAAGCCCGCATCAAGCAGCGCACGTTCCGATTCGTGCGAGTCGCTGAAGCGGAAGAACGGAGGCCCGGGAGGTAGTTCGACATCCATGCGACCGTGCTTCTCAATGGCCTTGAGCACCATCCCGAATCCAACGGTCTGGTCCGGCGGTGCCCAAACCGTAAACGAGATTCTGCCGCCCGGGCGCAGCACGCGAAACGCTTCGGCGAGCGCGGCCTCGGGACGAGCGAAATGCAGCATTCCGAAGCTGATACCAACCGCGTCAAAACTCATATCCGGAAAAGGCAGATCTTCGGCGCTCCCGGGACGGAATGTGAGGTCAGGGAAAATGCGTCTCGCTTGCTGGACCATCGCGTCCGCGAAATCGACGCCAACTACATCGGCGCCACGACGCGCCGCCGCTGCCGCAAGATAGCCGGGTCCTGACGCGATATCAAGGAACTGGACGCCGGCACGCACTTCAAGCGCATCGAGCAACGCATCATTGGACTGCGTCGTCAGTTCGCCAAAATACGAGTGATAGGGCTGTGCGACTGTTTCCCAGCCCTGACGCTCAAAGGCACTGAATTCGTCTTGTTCCATGTCACCCCTCCATCCGGGTTCACCGTATCGGGCTCCGACATCGGATTGACGCGAGCCGAGCCGACGCATGCTGGTCAGGTTAGTGCCACTCGGACACTTGTACAAGACTGCACGGGAGTTCCGGAATTCATCGTGTCACGCCATCACCATCGACCAATACAGTGAACCCCGTATGACATCGTGGCGAGACAGGCAATCGCATTCGTGATGCGCTTCCCCTGTCCCCCTATGACCGGACGGTCGACAGCATGCGTCCAGTGGCTCCTCCTGGCCGATATCGACAGTTGTGGCGGCGGCGAGCTGTGACACTAATGTGCGCTGCGGTTGTTGGCGTTCGCTATTGATGCTAGCGATGTTCACAGATGTTGCTAGTGGCTAAATCTTCGGAATCACCGTCCGACAAGGCTTGTAGCGACTACGTTGACGGATCGCGTGTGTTGCCGTACAGCAACAAGGAGATCAAAAAATGTTCTCTAATTCTGCTAATGCGCCTTTGCACGTCCGTAACGTCCGCTGGCGCCGAAACGGATGTTGATGAGTGTGCTGCGCCAGTATCCGCCCGTATTGCGATAGCATTGATGAGCCAGATATGTTGCACGCGCAACGGGGACCCTCTCATCGACGGAGCTGGCCTTTGAACTTTCGTGCCTGATTTCAGGGCCGAATGCAGCTCTTGACGTAGAAGTCCAAACGCGCGGTTTAAGTCGCGTCAGCTCGGGGCTTGGAGCATTTTGGTGATACGCCGGGTCGATGCTCTGCCGCTGCTCGTTCTCGCGCCTTCCTCTCCCTTACGCTGCGCTAGCAGAATTAACGGACAAGTTAGCGCTTCTGTGAACACCATTAGCGGCAACCGCGAACTTCAACAATTGTGTTCGACATAGACGGAACCCTCGTGGATTCGGTTGACCTGCACGCGCTCGCCTGGCAGGAAGCGTTCAGGCAGTTTGGCCATAGCGTCAGTTTCGAGCAGGCGCGCAGTCAGATTGGAAAGGGCGGCGACCAGTTGATCCCCACGTTCCTGTCTGACCATGACATCGCGGATCACGAGGCAGCACTCGAAGAATGGCGATCCGCGCGATTCAAGTCCGAGTATCTCGCCAGCGGTCGACCCTTTTCGTGTGTGCCGGAGCTTTTTCTGCACGCTCGCGATGCCGGGCGCAAGATAGCCGTTGCCTCTTCTGCCAAGGAACACGAACTGCAGAAGTATCTGGAAATCGCCGGCTTAGCGAAGCTGATCGACGCTGCCACCTCGTCCTCCGAGGCTCGAAGCCCGCGCCCGATATCTTCGAGGCGGTTCTGGCAAAGCTGCACGTTGAAGCGTCCAACGCTCTAGCTGTGGGTGATTCTCCGTACGACGCCCAAGCCGCCAACAAGACCAGATTGAATTGCAGAGGACTGCTATGTGGTTGCTTCATCGAGAAAGACCTGCGCGCCGCCGATTGCATCGACGTCTATCCGGGGCCGGCCGCGCTTTACGCGTGTTTCGATTGGTCTCCTCCATCGGCAACGCGGACATCTATGTTGGGCCGTGGGGCGCGTTAGCCTTTCCGCGCATAGATCAATGACGCAGAGGCTCCGATTTGCGCCATGCGCGCGGCGCCTTCGATTGGCGTGTTGGCCGTTCCACGGTCAGGCAGGCAATTAACCACGTTACGGCGACTCGACGTTCAGGACGATCCGTGCGCCCGCTGCACATCCCATGTGGATGGCGACGGGCTTTCCAATCGTGTGCGCCGGCGCTTTGGTGCACGCTCAGGGGGGAGAAATGCAGACGTTCTTTCCGTGCAGCAATCCGGCGTGCGACGAGGGATTGGAAACGCTCAAACATGAGTTTGGCACTGCCTGCCAGCAGTGCGCGTGGTGCCGCGGGATGGGTGGGGACTGGCGCGAGAGCGCCGAGGACGACGACGCCTGTCTTTGACGGCGGGGATCAGCCGTTCAGTTGCGACTCGACGTTGAGGACGATCTGTGCGAGCGGGTTGTTGTCTGCGGACTGGGGCGCGAACTTGATCTGGGCGAACGTGACAACAGCGAAAGCGACGACGACGAGGGCGGCAGATGCGGCGATGCGGGGAATGTATTTCACAGAGACTTCCTTTCGAGGTGTAGGCAGAAACTGGCGAAGCTGACAGGGGGCCGAATCACTTCGGCGCCATGGCTGTCGACAACCGGCAAGGCCGCACACGGGGTCCGATCGCGCCTGGCGATCTGGACCGCACTGCAAAAAGAGGGGCGACCGAAACCCTGCCACTATAAAGGTTCTACCCGTGTGTGCAGTGCGACACCCGGTCGCCAGTGGGTGCTTAATTCTTGAGCAGCGCTTCGTGATTGAAAGGTTTATGTAGGCCGTAACGAGCAGTGCGGCACTGGACATATCGCGACTGCGGCGCCGTTCACGATGGGCGCGCGCTCCATGGATCGGCCGGCAAACTCCGCCTGCGCAATGCCTTGCCGGACGCCGCCACAAACGCTCCCCGATGCCTCATTGATGCAGAATCGGCGCAATGGCCACAACGACACGACCTGAATACGATGGACGACCCAGAATCGCTATCCCTGGCACTGCCCGACGGCACTAAGGTCTCTGCGCTCCTCCGAGTGCCGGAGGACGCGCGAGCCCTGTATGTCTTCGCGCACGGTGCCGGGGCGGGCATGCAGCATGCCGGCATGTCGTCATTGGCCGACGCGCTTGCGGCGGCCGATGTCGCTACATTGCGCTACCAGTTTCCGTACATGGAGCGGGGCTCCAAGCGGGTGGACTCGCCGGCCGTGGCACATGCTGCCGTGCAGGCAGCAGTCGCAGAGGCCCGCCGGCGGCTGCCAGCCCTGCCGCTCTTCGCGGGCGGCAGGTCGTTCGGCGGCCGCATGACGTCCCAGGCCCAAGCCATCTCCCTGCTCGACGGCGTGCGTGGCCTCGCTTTCGTCGCATTCCCGCTGCACCCGGCGGGCGCGCCCGGCGTGGAGCGGGCACGGCACCTGGCGGACGTCACAGTGCCGATTCTTTTCCTGCAGGGCACGCGCGACAAGCTGGCCGAGCTTCACCTGCTGAGGTCGGTCGTCGAGACGCTGGGGCCACGCGCCACGCTGCATGTGGTGGACGACGCAGATCATTCGTTCCACGTGCGCGCGTCCTCCGGCCGGACCGACGCGGAGGTCGTGCTCGAACTGGCACGGACGATGTCGGCGTGGTTCTTCGCCGAAGGAGAGTTCGTGCCAGTTACCTGAGCAAGCGCAGGAATGCTAGTAGCAGAGTCGGGACGGCGAGCCGGCGAACTCGCCGTGCTGCACTCGCCCGCTCTCCCTTCGTTATCCGCAGATGGTCTGTCGCATAGCCACGATAAGCGACGCCTGTCGCGTCAGAGGGATGGTGTCGGCAACTTCGCTGCTGTAGTTGGCGCTCGTTGGTGGAAAGACCCTAAGTCGTATCTCACGCAATTCGTGGCGTCGAACTGTGTCGGTGGATGAGTCCAAGAAATCAGGCGCGAGTCGATAAATCTACAAAGAATTCAACTGAACCGAAGATCGAGTAGAGCCCGATTGGGAGTGCGTGAACGTCCATTAAGGCTCGAGAAGCAGCCGACTATGTTTTTGGCTCTAACGTCGCTTCCTGGCCGATGAGCGCCTGATGCGAACAGCATGCATCGCTCGAACCTCGCAAGGCAGCGATCGACAAAACGCGACCCTAAGGGGACAGTCGCTCCACCCGTAAGCGGACATTCAAAGCGTGTTCATCGGCGCAGTCGATCTCCGTTGCGCGGGAAACATTTCTATCGCGCCCGCGATCATGCTACGGAGGTGGCTTTAATCAGCAATTCGCCGAGGCGTATTGAAACAGGGTCTTCTGGCGAACGCCGTACTAGAAAGCGGTCCAGTTCTCGACGTGCGCCAACTGCGTCGCCTGTCCTTGCGAGCACAAACGCGAGCGCGATCGGATGCTGAACATAGTTGTAGAAACCCAGGCCTCCACTCGATAGATAGCTTCGCAGCCATTCGAACGCCGCGACGACGTCCTCTACCGAATTGACCCGTCGCCAAAATTCGTCTGCTCGCACGATCGCGGCTTTCACAACCGGTGCCGATTTTTGAGCGACCATCTGCTCACCGCGAAGAAGGCTTAGATCTAAGGCCCTGTCGCGTGCATCGACAGTGAGATCAAACTTTGCAGATTTATTGGTTCGGTGCCATCGAACAGAACTGCCCGATACGTGCGGAACAAAGTCAAAGGACAGCCCCCAGCTAGGCGCTATAACACCGCCTTTCCATGCCGGAAATGCAAATATTTGCCGAATGGGCGACCCGTCGAATCGTACCCACTTTAGCGGCGATACTGTCTCGAATCCTCGCTCCTCCAATTCGGCATCGACATCAGGAGAGATAATGCGATGCGCAGCCTCCAAGGTCACCATGTCGAACGCTTCGTCCTTTTGAGTATGTTTCCGGATGTGCGTGATCCACTTGCTGATGCTCATCTTCACAACACTATGTCAGGAGAGGAAAACCGTCGCCATCGGCCTGAGTTGACAGGGCGTGGCCGTCGTTTGGTGGTTACAATTGTCGGCGATCCAGACCGCGCTGTCGAACGGTCGCTTGTGGCCGACCACGGGCGGACGGCGAATGCATCAAACCGTTAAGGGTTATTCGATGCCTGCCATCGGCCGCAGGAATGTGACGGTGCCTCTGCGCGTGTTGGCAGGCGTCGAATAAGGCTCGATGGAGGAAACCGCGGGGCGCGCCGATGCGCTCGGAGCTTCGCGGCTATGGCGATTGATAGGTCAGGATGCTGTGCGGTGTGGGATGCGGCGCGGCCAATCGGGATGTGGGATGGGCGCTGACGCGGTGGCGAAGCGGTGCAGTCGTGCAAGCGCGATGGTGAACCGAGCACGCGAGGCAGGTCGCGAAGTGATATGCGCAAACGTCCGCTCGTGGGCCGCATTGACGCGAAGCCGACGTTCGACATGCAGATCGAGGAACCGTGGAGCTCATGTCTGACCCCGTCGCATCGGCGGTGCGTGGATCGGGGCGGTGCGGATGATGATGTCGATGACGATCATTGGCGCGCCGCAGTGGCGGCAGATAAAGGTGGGCCGGGTTTCGATGGTGGCGTCGTCCGGTGTGACGGGCTGATCGCGGGTGCGACGTGTAGCAGATCGCGCACCCTGGCGAGACTGGCGCGGCGCACGGGGTTGGCAAGCAGTCCGTAGTGGCGGATCCGATGGAAGCCGCCGGGCAGCACATGGAGCAGGAAGCGGCGCATGAATTCGCCAGCTTCGAGGGTCATGGCCTTGTAGCGGGTACGCCCCTTGGCACGGTAGTCCTTCCACCGGAATGTCACGCCGCGTTCATCGAAGGAGATGAGACGCTGGTTGGAGATGGCGACGCGGTGCGTGTAGCGTGAGAGGTACTCGAGCACCGCCTTCGGTCCGGCGAACGGGCGCTTGGCGTAGACCACCCATTCGCAGGTACGCAGCGGCGCAAGCCATCGGGCAAAGGCGGCGGGCTCAGCGAGCCCGGTGTACTCGCCGAAGAACTGCAGCTGGCCATGCCGGTGGGCCACTTCGAGCGCTTCGAGGAAGCGCCGGCGGAACAGGCGTGAGAGCACGCGTACGGGCAGGAAGAAGCCGGGCCGGCACGCAATCCAGCGCTCGCCATCGGGCGAGAGTCCGCCGCCGGGTACGATGCCGTGCACGTGTGGATGATGCGTGAGTGCCGAGCCCCAGGTGTGCAGTACGAGCGTGGCACCAATCTGGGCGCCGAGGTGTCTGGGATCGGCGGCGATCGTGCGCAGCGTGTCGGCGGCGACGTCGAGCAGCAGGCCGTAGATGATCCGTTTGTTGTACCAGGCGATCGCACTGACGGGCGCCGGCAGCGTGAAGACGACGTGGAAGTATTCGACGGGTAGCAGATCGGCCTGGCGTGCCTCCAGCCAGCGGTGTGCGGCGCTGGCCTGGCACTTCGGGCAATGCCGGTCCCGGCACGAGTTGAAGGACACCTCTGTCCTTGCGCAGCCTGAACAGCGCAGCACATGCCCGCCCAGCGCCGCGCTACGGCACTGTTCGATGGCCGACATGACCTTCAGCTGCCCCAGGCTCAGCCGTACCGTGTTTCGCCATGCTGGCCCGCGGGCGCGGAAGATGTCCGCGACCTCAAGCACGGGACGTCCTGCGGGGCCAGTCTATTCGGAGGGCAGGAGCTCCAGTGGACTGGTGACTTCGCGCAGCAGGTCGGTGGCTACTTGCGCGTAAAGCGCAGTCGTCTCGAGCTTCTTGTGACCGAGCAGCACCTGGATGACGCGGATGTCGACCTTCTGTTCCAGAAGATGGGTGGCGAAGCTGTGACGCAGCGTGTGCATGGACACGCGCTTGTCGATTTGCGCAGTCACGGCAGCGGCGTGTATTGCGCGGTTGAGCTGCTTCGGGGTCAGCGGGTTGACGGGATCCATGCCCGGAAACAGCCAGCCACCATCGAGCATCTTCCCCTGGGCACGCGCGACGCGCCACCAGACGCGCAGGCGTTCGAGCAGCACGGGCGAGAGCATCGCGTAGCGATCCTTGCGGCCCTTGCCCTGTTCGATGCGCAGCGTCATGCGCTGGCTGTCGATGTCGCCGACCTTCAGCGCGACCACTTCGCTCGCGCGCAGGCCGGTGCCGTAGGCAACCGAGAGCGCAGTCTGGTGCTTGAGATTGCCCGCCGCGGCAATGAGCCGGCGGACCTCATCGGGGCTTAGGACGACGGGCAGCACACGGGGCACGCGCACCGGCTGCATGCCAGCCATCAGTTCGGGCTGCCTGAGCGTGACTTCGAAGACGAACTTCAGCCCGGTGATCGCGGCATTGAGAGAAACCGGCGAAGTGCCGTGATCGACCAGATGCAACTGGTAGCGTCGCAGGTCCTCGGCGGAAGCCGTGTCGGGAGAGCGGTGGAGAAACCGGGCGAACTCTCGCACGAACCTCAGATAGGCGTACTGGGTCTTCGGAGAAAGCTGACGCATGCGCATATCGTCGATCATGCGCTGGCGCAGCGGGCTGACGGCTGGTTGGGAGGAGGTCATGATTCGGCTCCTGTTGAAGAACGAGGCGGATTGCCTCATTCGCCAACATAGAACCGCGCGCCCGGCCTCTCCCTGACCTCAAGCGGCGGACCGTAGCCCCTACCGCGTAAGCGGTTTAGTGTACGCCCGTGATGGCGTGCCATTTGCAGGGTGCAAGTCCCTGCCGGAGTTGGCCACAGCTCCGTAGCTGAAGGTAACTGCGTCGTCGTGAGACGGGGTGGGGAGTAACCGGAGGCGAACTGTCGGTCCGTAGGCTAACGAACCTGTTTCGGCGGAGTATCGCGGCGAGCCTGCACTAAAGTGGCGAAGCCTGGAAGTAACACAGCACGCTGT
>NZ_JAMBPS010000058.1:0-42768 GCF_024206515.1 Paraburkholderia sp. CNPSo 3281
CGTCATGGCGGGAACGGCCGTGGGCAGGCCCGCCTTGATCGATGCCTGGCGCGCCACGTTCTGGCCCGAACCGGCCGTGAGCACCTGACCCATGATCACGTCGCTCACCTGCTCGGGCGTAACGCCCGCGCGCTCGAGCGCGGCCTTGATGACGATCGCGCCCAGGTCGGGCGCCGCCACCTTCGCGAGCGAACCGCCGAATTTGCCTACTGCCGTACGTGCGGCCGAAACGATCACAATGTCAGTCATTTCCAGATCCTCCGGGCGGCTCGATGGCGCGCCATGCGCCCCGCCCGTCAAGTTGTTAATCCGAATTCCGCAGCAAGCGTTTCAATTGCCTCAATCGCGCTGCTGCACATAACGCCCCGGCGCCGGCTCGATCTCGGGGAATTCCGCCGAGCCGGCTTGCGCACGCGGCTTCACCTTCTTGCCGCCGTACTGATCGAGCCATTCGGCCCAGGTCGGCCACCAGCTGCCGGGTTTTTCCTCGGCAGCAGCAAACCAGTCGTCGGCCTCTTCCGGCAGATGTTTCGCGTCGGCCTCGATGCTCCAGAAGCTGCGCTTGTTCTTCGACGCCGGGTTGATCACGCCCGCGATATGGCCCGAAGCACCAAGCACGAATTTCAGCGGCCCGGACAGCAACGGCACCGACGCATACGCCGTGCGCCAGGGCACGATGTGATCGTCGCGCGAGCCGTAGATGAAGGTGGGCACGTCGATGTGCGAAAGATCCACTTCCTCGCCGCACACCGTGAGCGCGCCCGGCTCACGCAGCTTGTTTTCCAGGTACGTATTGCGCAGGTACCACGCGTACATTGGCCCCGGCAGGCTCGTCGAGTCGCTGTTCCAGAACAGCAGGTCGAACGGCGCGGGCGTACGGCCCTTCAGATAATTGTCGACGACGTAGTTCCAGACCAGGTCGTTGGGCCGCAGGAACGAGAACGTGTTCGCGAACTCGACACCGCGCATGAGCCCCGGCGTGCCGCCGTTCTTGCCGCCGATGGTCTGCTCGCGCATCTGCACGTGGGCTTCGTCGACGAACACATCGAGCACGCCCGTGTCGCCGAAATCGAGCATCGCGGTGAGCAGCGTCATCGACGCGGCGGGATGTTCGCCGCGCGCCGCCGCGACGGACAGCGCCGTGGCAAGCAGCGTGCCGCCCACGCAAAAACCGAGCGTGTTGATCTGCTCGCGCTCGCTGATGCTGCGCGTCGTCTCGATGGCCGTGAGCACGCCTTCTTCGATGTAGTCGTCCCAGGAGCGGTCCGCGATCGACGCGTCGCCGTTATGCCACGAGACGAGGAACACCTGCTGCCCCTGCTCCAGCGCATAAGCGACGAGCGAGTTCTCGGGCTGCAGGTCGAGAATGTAATACTTGTTGATGCACGGCGGCACGATCAGAAGCGGCCGCTCGCGCACGGTAGCCGTGCGCGGCTTGTACTGGATCAGCTGGAACAGCGCGTTCTCGAACACGACCGAACCTTCGGTGGTCGCGAGATTGCGGCCCACCACGAAGCGCGATTCGTCGGTCTGCGAGATCTTGCCGCGCGACATGTCGCCGAGCAGGTTCATCACGCCCTGGCGCAGGCTCTCGCCGTGGGTCTCGAGCAAGGCGCTCTGCGCGTCGGGATTGAGTGCGAGGAAGTTGCTGGGCGAGGCCGCCGCGGTCCACTGCTGCACGGCGAAGCGAATGCGCTCGCGCGTTTTCGCATCGGTATCGATCGCGTCGACGAGTTCATGCAGGTAGCGCGCGTTGAGCAGATACCACGCCGCCGTGAACGCATACGCGGGCGTGGCCTTCCAGGCGTCGGAGCTGAAGCGCCGGTCCTTGAGTTCGGGCGCCCTGGGCGTGGTGTCTGTGGCCTGACGCAGCAAGTCGAGCGCGTCGCGCGAATATTCCGCTTGCAGATGCTGCAGCCGCGTGGGTTCGATCAACGCCGTGGGAAGCTTGAAACCTTCGAACGGGTTCGCGCCACCGAATGGATTGGCTGCACCGAATGGATTGGCTGCACCGAAAGCACTGCCGGCAGCGAACGGATTGCCGGCTGCAAAAGGATTGCCCGCAGCGAAAGGATTGCCCGCGGCAAAGGGATTGCCCGGAACACCGTTGCCCGCCGGCGGCCACCAGTTGGCCGCGAGTCCCGCGAAGGGCGCTTGCTGCGCCGCGCCGCCCGTTTGCTGCGCAGCATTCAGGGCGTTCTTCCAGGCGTTCGTCCACGCGTCGAGATACTGCTGCATGCCGGCTGCGTCGGGAGCAAAAGGCGGATTGCCGCGCGTTGCACCATCAGTTGAGGCGCCCGTGCCCGGGGCAGTCTTGGAACGTTGAGATGCCGTCATGCCTGCTTTTGACCGATGTGTCCCGAAGGACTGGTTGAGAGGCAGGTGGTACGCATACGGGCGCCGTTGCGGCGCTCGTCACGACCTGTCCCGTGGGTGAAGGACATTCTTGCTCCCCATTGCAAAGCGTGTCAATGCTTGTGCCCGATTTTGCCGCGCTGCGATATTTTTTTAATTATCGTTTTCCCGATGTAATCAATTGTTTAACTGCCGCGACACATTGCTGTGCGGTCTGGCGCACAAAAATCCGCCGTGGCGGCAAGCGCTTGCAGTGCAATGCGGCAATCGGGGAGCTAATGCGCCGGGAGTGGCGTACAGTGCGTTGCGGGAATAGCTGCAGCGCAACAAAAAATCGTCTGGCTCGCCACGCGCCGCCGCGCTGCATCACGGCGGCGGCTCGTCGCGGCAGCGTCAGGGATTGAGCCAGATCAGCGCGGCCATGCGGCCGGTGACGCGATCGCGCCGATACGAGTAGAAGCGCTCGCGCAGCGTGACCGTGCACAGGTCGCCGCCGCTCACGTGGCGCACGCCGAGCGTATCGAGCCGCAGCCGCGCCAGTGCGGTGAGATCGGCGAGGTATTTGCCGCTCGCCTGGGGGCGCGCCACGAAGGCCGCCGCGGTGGCGGCCCGGTGGGCATCGCGTCGTGCCGCATCGACCTGCTCCACATGGGTCATGAACGCGTCGCGCACGTCGGCGCCGACCTCGAAAGCCGTGGACCCGATCGCGGGGCCGAGGTACGCATGCAGGTCGGCCGTCCCACAGCCCGCGAGCGCCGCGACGCGCTCGGCCGTGCGCTCGATGACGCCCGCGGCCAGCCCGCGCCAGCCCGCGTGCGCGGCGCCCACGGCGCGGCCCTCGCCGTCGCACAGCAAGACCGGCATGCAGTCGGCCACCATCACCGTGCAGGCGATGCCGGGCTCGGCGGTCACGCTCGCATCGGCTTCGAGCGGGGCGCCTGCGCGCGCAGCGGCGAGCGCAGGCGCGGCGTCGACCACGACGGGGCCGTGGACCTGCTTGAGCCACGCGGCCGGCACGCCCGCATGCGTGAAGAGCCGTGCGCGGTTCGCCTCGACGTGCGCGAGATCGTCACCGGAGCCGCGGCCAAGATTCAGGCCGCCGGGGAGATCCACGCCCTCACCGCCCTGCGCCGCCTGCCAGCGCCCGAATGGCGGCTCGCTCACGCCGCCGTCGCGCGTCGTCACCAGCGCGCGCACGCGCGGCGAAACCTGCCAGTCGGGATGCAGCAAATCGTCGGATGTCAGTTCCGGGCAGGTCATCATGCGTGCTTGTCCTCGTCTTGCTCGTCGTCTTCGTCGTCTTCGTAATCTTCCTCGTCGCTGCCAATCACGTAGCCTTCGTCGGTGTAGGCGCTGTCGAACATGTCTTCATCGAAGCCCACTTCGTCCTCGTCTTCCTTGCCGCCGAAGCCGAGCGCCTCGATCAGCGCGTCCAGGTCGTCGGGCACTTCGGCGCGCCATTGCATCGCGCGGCCCGTGACCGGATGAACGAGGCCGAGTCGCCACGCGTGCAGCGCCTGGCGCGCGAAGCCGTCGGGCAGCGCCGCGACCGAGCGCTTGCCGCGCGCGTGGCCGTACACCGGATCGCCCAGCAGCGGATGGCCGATGTGCGCGCAGTGCACACGAATCTGGTGTGTGCGCCCTGTTTCCAGGTCGCAATGAATGGCGCTCACGGGCTGGTTGTGCCAGAGTGTTTTGTCGATGCGCCGGAAGTGCGTGCGCGCAGGCTTGCCCGAAGCGCCCTTCACCACCGCCATGCGTGTGCGCTCGCGCGGGTCGCGGCCGATGGGCGCGTCGATGGTGCCTTCGTCGGCCATGTTGCCCCACACGAGCGCGAGATAGCGGCGCTTGACCGTGCGCGCCTGCAACTGGCGCACGAGGTCGGTCTGCGCCTGGAGCGTGCGCGCGACGACCATCAGCCCGGACGTGTCCTTGTCGAGCCGATGGACGATCCCCGCGCGCGGCAGACCCGCCGCCGCGTCGCCATAGCGATGCAGGAGGCCGTTGAGAAGCGTGCCGCTCCAGTTGCCCGCGGCCGGATGCACGACGAGCCCGGCGGGCTTGTTGATGACGACGATGGCGTCGTCCTCGTAGACGATATCGAGCGGCACCGGCTCGGGCGTGAACGCGAGCTGCTCGGGCAGGAGGTCCGGCACGAGTTCGATGGTCGCGCCGAGCGGCACCGGCTGGCGCACCTTGGCCGGCTTGCCGTCCACGCGCACGCGCTGCTCCTCGATCCAGCCCTGCAAACGGCTGCGTGAAAATTCCGGAAATACTTTGGCGAGCACCTTGTCGAGGCGCTCGCCTGCGAGCTCATCGGGCACCTGAACCGAGCGCGGTGCTTCGCCGCCGCGCGCGCGCGGGGCGCCGCCGGCGTCTTCGCCCGCAAGTTCGTCGTCGAGCGCCTCACCGGCGGCTGCGTCATCGGGCGCATCGCCCAGGCTATAATCTCTGATGCTGTTTTGGGCGCCGGGAGCGCCGGCCCCCGGAATAACTGTACGGGTCATTGAGTCTGGGTCACCTGTGGACCTGAAGCTGGACTGGATAAATGCGAGCCTTGAACACGATTACGAAACTGGCCCAACACGCGGTGGCCCGAAACGCAATGCGCGCGACGCGAGCCAACACGCTCGGCAAGATTGGCAACATCATTCGACTTGCTGCTTGCGGCGCGGCGCTCGCCGTGGTCGCGGCCTGCCACGGCCTGCCAGAAAAGACCGACGAAACGGCGGCATGGAACAACAACAAATTATATACGGAGGCCCAGGACGCGCTCGCCGGCGGCGACTGGGGCAAGTGCGCGAAATATTTTGAAGCACTCCAGGGCCGCGACCCGTTTGGCCACTTCGCCCAGCAGGCGCAGATCAACGTGGCCTACTGCAGCTGGAAGGACAATGAGAACGACGCCGCCGACCAGGCGATCAACCGCTTCATCCAGCTGCACCCGGATCACCCGGACGTTGCCTACGCGTACTACCTCAAGGGCATGATCCACTTCAACGACGACCTGGGTCTGTTCGGCCGCTTCTCGGGCCAGGACATGAGCGAGCGCGACCCGAAGTCGCTGCGTGAGTCGTATGACGCCTTCAAGGTGGTGGTCGACAAGTATCCGCAGAGCAAGTACGCCCCGGACGCCGCCCAGCGCATGCGCTACATCGTGAACGCACTCGCCTCGCACGAAGTGCACGCCGCCGACTACTACTATCGCCGCGGCGCCTATGTGGCGGCCATCAACCGCGCGCAGCTCGCGATTCAGGACTACAAGAGCGCGCCGGCAATCGAAGACGCGCTGCACATCATGATCCTGTCGTACCAGAAGCTCGATCAGCCGCAGCTTGCCGAAGACACGCGCCGCGTGCTCGCCGGCACCTTCCCGGACAGCCCGTACATCACCGGTCACGCTCGCCCCGGCAAGGAAGACAAGTCCTGGTGGCAGATCTGGTGATCGCCGCGCCTCTCGCCTGAGGCACGCGGCAAAGCAAAACGCCACGGTTTCCCGTGGCGTTTTTTTTGGCTTCGGCGGCAGCGCAGGCTACGCGCCTGCGCGGCTGCGGGTTTGCTCAATCGCGCTCGAACAGCGCAATCGATTCCACGTGCGACGTGTGCGGGAACATGTTGACCACGCCCGCGCCCTTGAGGCGGTAGCCGGCCTCGTTGACGAGCACCCCCGCATCGCGCGCCAGCGTCCCGGGACTGCACGACACATAGACAATGCGCCTGGGCAGCGGGCCATGGCCGCTCTGCGCGATTTGCGCGAGCGCCTGGGAAATGGCGAACGCGCCTTCGCGCGGCGGGTCGACGAGGAACTTGTCGAAGTGGCCGAGTGCGCGAATGTCGTCGGCGGTGACTTCGAACAGGTTGCGGCACGCAAACGAGGTGTGGCCGTCCACGCCGTTGGCGCGCGCATTTTCCAGCGCGCGGGCCGTCAGCGTATCGCTGCCTTCGATCCCCACCACTTCGCGCGCGACACGCGCGAGCGGTAGCGTGAAGTTGCCGATGCCGCAGAACAGATCGAGCACGCGGTCGCCCGCCTCCGGCGCGAGCAGGCGCAGCGCGCGGCCCACTAGCACGCGGTTGATCTGGTGATTGACCTGGGTGAAGTCCGTCGGCTTGAACGGCATGCGAATGCCGTATTCGGGCAGTGTGTAGTCCAGTTCCTTGTCGAGCGGATAGAACGGGAACACCGTGTCCGGGCCCTTCGGCTGCAGCCAGAACTGGACGTTGTGCTCGTCCGCGAACGCGCGCAGCAAGTCTTCGTCGGCGGCCGTGAGCGGCTCGAGAATGCGCAGCACGAGCGCCGTCACGCTCGAACCCACGGCGAGTTCGATCTGCGGCATGCGATCGCGAATCGACAGCGCGGCCACCAGATGGCGCAGCGGCACGAGCATTGCCGAGACGTTCGGCGGCAGCACTTCGCAACTCGTCATGTCGGCCACGTAGCTGCTCTTCCTCTCGTGGAAGCCCACCAGCACCCCGCCCTTCTTCGGCACATTGCGCACCGTGAGGCGCGCACGATAGCGGTAGCCCCACGACGGCCCGTGAATCGGCCGGAACATCGTCTCCGAACGCACTTTTGAGAGATGCATGAGGTTGTCTTCGAGCACGCGCTGCTTGACGGCGATTTGCGCACGCACGTCGAGGTGCTGCATCGAGCAGCCGCCGCAGGTGCCGAAGAACGCGCATTGCGGCTTCGTGCGAATCGCGCTCTCGCGCAGCACGTCGACTACCTGCGCCTGTTCGAACGTGGGCTTCTTGCGGTAGCTGAGGTAGGTCACGCGCTCGCCCGGCAACGCGCCCTCGACGAAGATCACCTTGCCGGGCTCGCCCGTCTCGGTCACGGTCCTGCCAACGCCGCGGGCCTCCATGTCGAGCGACTCGATCTCGAGAATGGGGGCACGAGCGACCGAAGCTTCGATGGCGGCGCGCTTTTCGGCGCGGCGATCGCGCTTGCTGCGCTTTTTCGGGGGCGTGGACGGCATGGGCGCGGCCTGGGCAGGCTCGGCTTGAGGGTCGGGGGCAGCTTGAGACACCAGCGGATTCCTGACTGACGATGAGTGAATTGTGGGCGAAGGCGAGATTGTAGTCGAAGTCTGCGCCCGCGCTCCGTCGCTGCAATTTTCGTACGGGTCCGATCATGCGCGCTGCGCCCCGTCTGCGCCGCTGCTTTCGCATTTGTCATACAACACGCCACGAGAAACCAGGCTAGGGTTAAACGTGCGTGCGGGAACCGCCGCCGCACCATGCGAGGAGCGTGCCGATGAAACTGGTGAGCTGGAATGTGCAGTGGGGGCGCGACGCTTCTGGCGTCGTCGATCTCGCGCGCACGGTGCGCGAGGCGCAGCGCCTCGCCGACTTCGACGTGCTATGCCTGCAGGAGATCACGCGCGGCTTCCGGGCGCTGCCGGGTGGTCCCGGCGACGATCAGTTCGCCGAACTGCACTCGCTGCTGCCCGGCTACACGATCATCGAGGCAATCGGGGCCGACTTGCCTGCGCCGCGTGACGGCCAAGCCTCCAGTCAAGACACGGCGCAGATGCCGCGCCGCCAGTTCGGCAACGCGCTCGCCACGCGCTTGCCCCTCGCGCAGGTGTTTCGCCACGCCCTGCCGTGGCCCGCCGATTCCACCGCACCCTCGATGCAACGCGTGGCGCTCGAAGCCGTGCTCGACGCGCCGGGCGGCGCGCTGCGCGTGCTGGTCACGCATCTGGAGTTCTATTCGCTGCGCCAGCGGCTCGCGCAAGTGGACGAGTTGCGGCGCCTGCAGCAGGAAGCCGCCGATCATGCGGCGCATCCCGCACCCGCCGAAAACGATGTCGGCCCGTTCGCCCGCACCGCGCGCCCGCTATCCGCGATCGTCTGCGGCGACTTCAACAGCGCGTGGGGCAGCGAGGCGTACACACGCATGCTCGAACCGCTCGCGGGCAGCCCCGCCTTCGTCGACGCGTGGACCGCGCTGCATGCAGGCGCGACACCACCGCCGACGGCCGGCGTCTACGACACGCAGCAATGGTCGGATGGCCCGCTCGCGTGCGACTTCGTCTTTGTCACGGAGGATTTGCGCCCACGCTTGCGAAGCTGCGAGATAGACGGCGCGATCCAGGCTTCGGATCATCAGCCGATCGTGCTCGAACTGGGCTGAGAGATTTCGCCGTGCCTAGCTAGCGAACGCCTTGAGATACTCGCCCCAATGCGGTGCGGCTTCCGCGGCGAGCGACTGCTTCACGAACTCGATCTCATCGGCATATTCGCGCTCCGTGAAACCGCCGCGCATCATCTGAAACCGGCAATAAAGGAGATACGTGTTGACCACGTCGGTTTCGCAGTAGTTGCGGATCTCCTCGATGCGGCCTTCCTGAAACGCGGTCCACACCTGGCCGCCATCCATGCCGAGCTTGCCCGGAAAACCGCAGAGCTTCGCGAGCGCGTCGAGCGGCGCGTTCGCGCGCGGCTGATACATCGCGAGCACATCCATCAGGTCGGTGTGACGCGTGTGGTAGCGGCTAAGGTAATTGTTCCACTTGAACTCGCGGTCCTCTTCACCCGTTTCCCAGTAGCGCACCGCGCGAATGCCGTGCACGAGCGCCCGATAGTGCAGCACCGGCAAGTCGAAGCCGCCGCCGTTCCACGAAACGAGCTGCGGCGAATACTTCTCGATCGTGCGGTAGAACGAATCGATCAGGCGCGCCTCGCCGTCTTCGGGCGTGCCGAGCGAGCGCACGCGAAAGCCCTGGCCGTCGCGAAACACGCACGAGATCGCGGCGACGCGCTGCAGGTGATGCGGCAGGAAATCGCCGCCGGTCTTCTCGCGGCGCGCGGCGAAGGCGTGCTCGGCGACTTCGGTGTCGGTGAGCGTGGCGGGCAGATCGTCGAGACGGCGAATGCCGTCGACATCGGGAATCGTCTCGATGTCGAATACGAGTACAGGAACTGTCATTCAGATGGACTGCGAGAGTTTAGAGAACGGCGTCCTTGCGCACGCCGTTCGAAGCGAAAAAGCGCTTGAGGCGCACCAGCGCTTCCTGCTGGATCTGCCGCACGCGCTCGCGGGTGAGGCCCATTTCGTCGGCCAGCTCTTCGAGCGTGGCGGGCTCGATATGGTTCAGCCCGAAGCGCCGTTCGATGACGTGGCGATGCTTATCGGATAACCGGCCAAGCCACGCGCGTGTAAGCGTTTCCAGCTCGCGATGCTGCACTTCGGCGTCGGGCGACTGGCTCTGGTCGTCCGAGAGCAGGTCGAGCAGGCTGCTGGCCGGGTCGAGGTCGAGCGGCGCGTCGAGCGAGGCCGTGTGTTCGTTGAGCGCGAGAATGTCGGTGACTTCCTCGGTGGTCTTGCCGGTGAGATACGCGATGTCGTCGATGCTCGCGTCGCGGCGCTCGGAGGCCGAATCGGCGTTGAGCGAATTCTTCTCCAGATGTCGCTTCGCGCGCAGCACCTGGTTGAGCTCGCGGATCACATGCACCGGCAAACGCACGGTGCGCGCCTGGTTCATGATCGCGCGCTCGATGCTCTGGCGGATCCACCACGTCGCATAAGTCGAGAAACGGAAGCCGCGCGTGGGATCGAACTTCTCGATCGCGTGCATGAGGCCGAGGTTGCCCTCCTCGATCAGGTCGAGCAGCGGCACGCCGCGATTGAGGTAACCCTTCGCAATGCTGACGACGAGGCGCAGATTGCGCTCGATCATGACCTGACGCGCTTCGAACTCGCCGGCCTTGGCGAGCCGCGAGTAGCGCTGCTCCTCCTCGACAGTGAGGAGCGGCTTCACGCTGATCCGGTTCAGATAATGCTGGATGGTGTCGGCCGTGAGTTCGGCCTGCAGCATGGCGCGGAAATCGTCGGCGTCGGGCGCGGCCTCGGCGGTTTCGGCGCCCTCGCCCGAGCCGCCTTCATCGGCCGGGGAATCGCGCTCTTCACGCTCCTCGCGCTCTTCGTAGTCGCGGCCGCCGTCGAGGTCGGGCGACGCGTCGTCGTCGCCCGCCTGCGCGCCGTCCTCCACCGAAACCTGGGCGGCTTGGCTGTCAGACTCGGATTGCTGCAGACGGCGCTTCGATTTCGGCATGGTCGGCTCGCTTTTATTGCGGCGGCAAGTACTTCAGTGGGTCGACGGGCTTACCCTGACGGCGTACTTCGAAATGCAGCATCACCCGGTCCGAGTCGGTATTGCCCATTTCGGCGATCTTCTGACCTTTGGTGACCGCATCCCCTTCTTTTACCATCAAAGTCCGGTTGTGTGCATACGCGGTCAAAAACGTCGCGTCATGCTTGATGATAATGAGATTGCCGTAACCGCGCAGCCCATTTCCGGCATAAACCACGCGTCCATCGCCGGCTGCCTTGACAGGATCGCCCGGCGCACCGCCAATATTGATGCCCTTGTTCTTCGTATCGTCGAAGCCGTTGAGCACCGGACCACGCACCGGCCACGCAAGCGCGATGTTGCCGCCCGGCGCGGCGGCCATGTCGCCGCCGCTTGCACCCGGCTGCGGCGGCACGGCGGCTGTCGGCGCCGCAGCGTTCGCACCCGAACCGTAGATCGGCGGCTGCGCCGGCGACCCCGCTGCCGGAGCGCCCGGCGCGGCACCCACGCCCGGCACCGGCGCGGTCACGACACCCGGCGTGTACGCCGAGGGATTCGCACCCGGCGGCACGACGCGCAACAACTGGTCCACCTCGATCTGGTTCGGGTTGGTGAGATTGTTCCACGTCGCGATGTCGCGATAATTCTGGCCGTTTTCGAGCGCAATCCTATAGACAGTGTCGCCCGGCTTCACCCGGTAATATCCCGGAGGCGGCGGCCCGAGCGGCACCGGAGGCTGCGCGGCCGCCGTGCCGAGCGGCGCGGTGCGGTCCACCACAGGCGCCTGATCGAGTCGCGTGGCGCATGCGGCCAGAAGACAGAGCGCGGCGACCGCCGCGCCGCGCTGGGCTGCAATCAGCGTGGCTTCGGACAGGTCGACATTCAGGCGGTTTCTTTTGATCGCGCGCAACATACTCATCGGATTCAGATCACTCCAGATTTTAAGGGGACAAAGAAAACGCGATCCAGCCGTGACTCCCGCCACTGCGCCGGCCCCGTACGCTCGACGAGCGTGAGGACCTGCGTCGCTTCGCCGGCGGCACTCTGCGTGCCGGACACCGCTACCGGCGCCACGAGCCGCCCGCCGATGGCGAGTTGCTCGAGCAGCGCCTGCGGCACGTCGAAGCCAGCAGCGGCGATTACGATCGCGTCGAACGGCGCCGCCGACGGCAACCCGAGCCGTCCGTCGCCGTAGTGCAAGCGGATATTCGGGATACGCAGCGGACGAAGATTCGTCTTCGCGCGCTCGTATAACGGCTTGATGCGTTCAATGGAATACACGTCGCGCGCGATCTGGCTCAACACCGCTGCCTGATAGCCGCAGCCGGTGCCGATTTCCAGGACGCGCTCCAGCACGCGGCCCGCGCCAGCGAGCTCGAGCATGCGCGCGACCACGGAAGGCTTCGAGATGGTCTGGTGATGACCGATCGGCAACGCCGCATCTTCGTAGGCCTGGGTAGCGAGACCCGGGTCGATGAACATGTGGCGCGGCACGGCCGCGAGCGCCTGGAGCACGCGCGCATCGGCAATGCCGTTCGCACGCAGGCGTTCGACCATGCGTTCGCGTACGCGTTCCGAAGTCAGCGCATGCGCGCCGTTGAGCGCAACGGCGGGCGCGCCCGTGACGGCCACCGCGGCGCGCGGCACACTCACGCCGCCCGGCATGGCGGCGCGCGGCGCGGCTGCGTTGCCGGCAGGATGCGCAGGCTTGATCGAACTCGCCGGCTTCGCGCTCACCGGCTTCGCATTGACCGGCTTCGCATTGAGCGGCTTCGCAGGCGGCGCCTTGAACGGCGTGCTCGCGGTGGACTTCGCAACGGCCGGATTACCCACCTTCGCGACGGGCTTCGCGAGCGCGCCGACGCCCGCTTTCGACGGGCCGCTGTTGCCCGCGCCCGCGAGCGATGTGCGTGCATCGCCCGGGCGCGCGTCGCGCCGGCGCGGCTCGCGTACGAGATCCGCAAGCCCGAGCGGAAAACGCTTCGTGCGCTCGCCCGTCATGAAGCGCTGCCGCCCTTGCGCGCCCAGTCGTGCGTCGCGGACAACATTTGCGTATGGGTGAGATCGAGTTGCAGCGGGGTGATCGACACATGGCCGTTCGCTACCGCGTGGAAGTCCGTGCCCTCGCTCGCGTCGCGTGCGCTGCCCGACGGCCCGATCCAGTAGATCGGCTCGCCGCGCGGGTTGGTCTGGCGGATCACGGGCTGCGAAGGATGACGCTTGCCGAGGCGTGTCACGCGCCAGTCACCAAGCTCGTCGTACGGCAGGTTCGGGATGTTGACGTTCAGCAGCGGATGACCCGGCAACGGGTTCGCGAGGTAATGCGCAACGATCTCGGCCGCGACGCGCGCGGCGGAATCGAGATGCACCCAGTCTTTATCGACGAGCGAAAACGCAATCGCCGGCAGGCCGAACATGATGCCTTCGGTGGCTGCGGCCACCGTGCCCGAGTACAGCGTGTCCTCGCCCATGTTCTGGCCGTTGTTGATGCCGGAGACCACGAGGTCGGGCTGCTGGTCGAGCATGCCCGTGAGCGCGATGTGCACCGAGTCGGTGGGCGTGCCGTTCACGTAATAGAAGCCGGTGCTCGCCGATCGCAACACCGACAGCGGGCGCCACAGCGTAAGCGAGTTCGATGCGGCGCTGCAGTTCTGCTCGGGCGCCATGACCGTGACTTCGCCGAGCGGCTTGAGCGCTTCATAAAGCGCCGCAAGGCCGGGGGCGAGATAACCGTCGTCGTTGCTGAGTAGTATTCGCATCGAGCGATTGTAACCGAGGAAAGAAGGCACGCGAACGACAGCCCGGCCCTTGCGGCAGTGCGTGTCTGCCACTGGGCTGCACGTCGAAATCACGCGCCGGTCCGGGGCGTATTCGCATCCACGGCACGGCTCGAAAGGCACCTGTCATCGACGCGAAATGAATCGCACGATCGTTCGCATTACGGCGGATTGCCGTACACTGTACCGCTGTAGCGAATGCATGACCGACGCCACTGCAAGCAACCGAACCGGAAAAGACAGGAGACACGATGCGCGCAATCCGCTGCAACCAGTACGGGCCGCCCGACTCGCTCACGCTCGAAGACTCGCCCGACCTCGTGCCGGGCCCGGGTCAGGTCGTGATCGACGTGAAGGCCGCGGCCGTCAACTTTCCCGACGTGCTCATCATCGAGAACAAGTATCAGATGAAGCCGCCGCTGCCCTTCACGCCTGGCGCCGAACTCGCGGGCGTCGTGCGCGCTGCGGGCGAAGGCGTGAAGCTCGCGCCCGGTACGCGCGTAGTGGCGTATGTGGGCACTGGCGCCTTCGCCGAGCAGGCGCTTGCGGACGCATCGGCGTGCGTGGCGCTGCCCGAGGCCGCCGATTTCGCGACGGCCGCCGCCTTCACGCTGGCGTATGGCACGTCGCATCACGCTGTGGTTGATCGCGCCGCGCTGCGCGCAGGCGAAACGATGCTCGTGCTCGGCGCGGCGGGCGGCGTGGGCCTCGCGGCTGTCGAAATCGGCAAGGTGCTCGGCGCGCGCGTGATCGCGGCCGCCTCGAGCGAGGAGAAGCTCGAAGTCTGTCGCCGGTTCGGTGCGGACGCCACCATCAACTACAGCACCGAGGATTTGCGCGAGCGCGTCAAGGCGCTCACCGACGGCAAGGGCCCCGACGTGATCTACGACCCGGTGGGCGGCGAGTATGCGGAACCGGCGTTCCGCAGCATCGGCTGGCGCGGACGCTATCTCGTGGTGGGCTTCGCGAATGGCGAGATTCCCAGGCTGCCGCTCAATCTCGCGCTGCTCAAGGGCGCGAGCCTCGTCGGCGTGTTCTGGGGCGATTTCGCGCGTCGCGAGCCGCAGCACAATGCGGCAGCGTTTGCACAGATGGTGGGCTGGATCGGCGAAGGCAAACTCAAGCCGTACGTCTCGAAGCGCTATAAGCTCGCCGACACAGCGGAGGCGCTCAAGAACATGGCCTCTCGCAAGGTGACCGGCAAGATCGTGATCGAGCCCTGAACGTTTCCTGTCACGCAGGACGACGCAAAACGAAAACGGCTCGCCGGTGAACATCCGGCGAGCCGTTTTGCATGATGCACACCGCCTTAGACTATGTGTTGCTCGCGCAACCGTGCAATGTGGTCCGCGTCATAGCCCAGCGTCTTCAGGACTTCATCGGTATGTTCGCCAAGCGCGGGGCCAAGCCAGCGCGTATCGCCGGGCGTCACCGAGAGCTTGGGCGTGACCGCGGGCAGCGCGATGTCCACGCCCTCGCCTTCCTTCGCATCCGGCGCTTGCCAGCGGAACTGCTGGATCATCTGGCGCGCCGCGAACTGCGGATCGGCGAACATGTCGGCCACGCTGTAGATGCGGCCCACCGGCACGTCGGCGGCATTGAGCACGTCGAGCGCTTCGTTGATGGTGCGCGTGGAGAGCCACGCCGCGATTGCGCCGTCGATCTCCGCCGTGCGCGGCACGCGGCCGTCGTTGTGGGCGAGTTGCGGATCATTCGCGAGGTCCGCGCGGTCGATGGCCATCATCAGGCGCTTGAAGATCGGATCGCTGTTGCCGCCGATCACGATGCTGCCGTCCCGGCACGGATACGTATTCGACGGCACGATGCCCGGCAGCGACGCGCCGGTGCGCTCGCGCACCATGCCGTACACGCCGTACTCGGGCACCACGCTCTCCATCATGTTGAACACGGCCTCATAGAGCGCGACATCGACGATCTGGCCGCTGCCGCCGTTCATGTTGCGATGATGAAGCGCCATCATCGCGCCGATCACGCCATGCAGCGCGGCAATCGAGTCGCCGATCGAAATGCCGATGCGCGGCGGCGGCAGATCGGGATAGCCGGTAATATGGCGCAGGCCGCCCATCGATTCGGCAATCGCGCCGAAGCCCGGACGGTCGCGATACGGGCCGGTCTGGCCGTAGCCCGAGAGCCGCACCATCACGAGGCCGGGATTCTCCTTCGAGAGCACGTCGTAGCCGAGGCCGAGCTTTTCGAGCAGGCCTGGCCGAAAATTCTCGATGACGATGTCGGCTTCCTTCGCGAGCCGCCGCACGATCTCCTTGCCCTCTTCGGCTTTGAGATTCACCGTGACGGACTTCTTGTTGCGCGCCTGCACGGCCCACCAGAGCGACGTGCCGCCCGCTTCCGGGTAGAGCTTGCGCCATTTGCGCAGCGGATCGCCGCCCTTGGGGTCTTCGATCTTGATGACTTCGGCGCCGAATTCGCCGAGAACGCGGGCCGCGAACGGGCCGGCGATCAGCGTGCCGAGTTCGAGGACTTTGACGCCCGCGAGCGGGCCCGTGCCTTTCGCTGCGGATGCATTCGATTGGGAATCGGGGGAAGCGGCGGCTGCGCTCATGGTGTCTCCTTTCGTTCTGTTCGGCGAGCGGCGTCATATCGGTACGCCGCGATCGAAGCCTGGCGGGACGCTACATCGAGCGCCGGTCGAGCATGGCGCGCGCGATGGTGCCCGCGTCGACGTATTCGAGTTCGCCGCCCACCGGCACGCCGCGTGCGAGGCGCGTGACGGCGAGTCCGCGCGCCTTGAGCGTCTGGCCGAGATAATGGGCCGTCGCCTCGCCCTCGTTCGTGAAATTGGTGGCGAGCACCACTTCCTTGACGACGCCGTCCGACGCGCGCTTCACGAGCCGGTCGAAATGGATCTCTTTCGGACCGATGCCGTCGAGCGGACTCAGATGCCCCATCAGAACGAAATACAAGCCGCGGTACGTCATGGTCTGTTCGAGCATGATCTGGTCGGCCGGCGTTTCGACGACGCACAGCAGCGTAGGGTCACGCTCCTCGTCGAGGCACGTTTCGCACACCTGAGCTTCGGTGAAGGTATTGCACTTCTCACAGTGCTTCAGATTCCCGGTCGCGAACAGGAGCGCGTTGCCGAGCTTTTCGGCGCCGTCGCGGTCGTGCTGCATCAGGTGATAGGCCATGCGTTGCGCCGACTTCGGCCCGACACCGGGCAACACGCGCAGCGCCTCGACGAGAGCGGCGAGAGCGGAAGGTTGTTTCATGCGGATTCAGCGCGAGACGCGCGACGGAGTTTGAAGCGGAACCGGCTTCGGGGTGCTTCCTGCTGCTTGATGCTGCTTGCTGCTTTCGACGCCATGACGCCCGCGCAGCCTTGCCTGCCGCGGCACGCGGGACGCGCGCGCGCCGGCCTGCCAGAAGCAGACGCGGCGCTCGCCACGTTCCTTAGAACGGCATCTTGAAGCCCGGCGGCAGCGGCAGGCCGGCGGTCATGCCGCCCATCTTTTCCTGCGACGTGGCTTCGGCCTTGCGCACCGCGTCGTTGAACGCTGCGGCCACGAGGTCTTCGAGCATGTCCTTGTCGTCAGCAAGCAGGCTCGGATCGATCGACACGCGGCGCACGTCGTTGCGGCAGGTCATCGTGACCTTGACGAGACCGGCGCCAGCCTGACCCTCGACTTCGATCTGGGCAAGCTGCTCCTGCATCTTCTTCATGTTTTCCTGCATCTGCTGGGCTTGCTTCATGAGCCCTGCGAGTTGGCCTTTCAACATAGTCACTGCTCCTTCTGGATCGTAGTCGTTCGAATCGATGCGCTCAAAAGCGCGCGACGCATGCCGCGCCGCGCGGCGCAATTCAGTGGGCGGCCTGAGTGCCGCCCGATGCGGCTTCCGGCGCAACCGGCCGGATCGAGCCCGGCACGATGCTCGCGCCGAAGTCGCGAATCAGTTGCTGCACGAAGGGGTCGGCGCCGATCTCGCGCTCGGCTTCGCGTTGACGCTGGACGCGTTCGGCGGCGTCGAGCGCGGCCGCCGTGCGCCGCGCGGGGCCGACTTCTACGCTCACTTCAACGGCCTTGCCAAGACGCTCGGCGAGCGCGGTCTTGAGCTTCGCCACCTGCGAGGCTTCGGCGTACTGCGGCACCGGCACGCTCAATTTGAGCAGCGTACCTTCGAGCGCCGTCAGCTCGCTGTTGAATGCGAGCTGGTACGAGATGCCCTTGAGCGAAAGCGTGGCGGCGAGCGCGGGCCAGTCGCCCGTGAAGCCGATCGGATCGAGCGCAATTCCAGGCGGCAGCTTGCTTACGTCGACCACGGCCGGCGATGGCGTCGGCACCGAAGCGGCAGCGCGCGGTGCCGACGGCTCGCTGTCATAGACGGCCACGAAGCCGTCGTCGGGCGGCGCGAAGTACGCATCATCGGCGCCGAGCGGCACGTAGTCGTCGGGCGGGATATCGTCCCACGGCGGCGCGCCCGAGGCGTCCTGCTGCGCATTTGCGTTGCGTGCCGGCAGGCGCGCCTGCGCTTCCTGCGCGGCCGCGGCGCGGCGAGCCGGATCGGGCGTCGGCACCTTCACTTCCATGCGCGGTGCGGCCTTCGGCGCGGGCGCAGGAGCGGCCACGCCGGCAGCGGCAGCCGGACCTCGGCCCGTGGCAGCACGCATGCCCTTGCTGCGCAGCACGTCGAGCGCAGCGCTTGCGCCACCGCGCGCGGACGCGGCGGCGGCGGGTTCCTCGCGAGATTCGAATTGCGGCGTGGGCGCGGCGGCCACGCTCTGCACAGGCTGCGTCTCTTCTGGCGCAGCGGGAGCGGCCGCCGCCGGCTCGACCGGGGCCACAGGCGCAGCTTGCGGCGCGGCGCCCAGATTCGGCGCGGGCTCGCCCGCGTCTTCCCAGGGCGGGACGACGCGCGCTTCGGCTGCAGGCGTCGCGAGCGGCGCAGGCGCACTCGCTTGCGGCTCGGTAACGGGCAACTTCGCCGGTGCGGCTTCTATCGGCTGCGGCACCAGCGCTGCCGGCTTCGGCACGACCGGCTGCGCAACGGCAGGCGCCGCACTGCGCGCCGACGCCGCTACCGGAGCCGCCGCACGCATGCCCATGGCCGCCGCAGCGGGCTTCGACGCCGGCGCACTGCCCACGCTGCCCGCGCTCACGGAAGGCTCGAACGCGAGCATGCGCAGCAGCGTCATCGTGAAACCAGCGTATTCGTCGGGCGCCAGGCCAAGTTCGCTGCGGCCGAGAGTCGCGATCTGATAGAAAAGCTGGACCTGCTCCGGGCTCACTGCTTCTGCAAAACGGCGAATGTCGTCGGCTTCGGGCCACTCGTCGAGCACCGAAGAAGGCGCGAACTGCGCCCAGCCAATGCGATGGAACAGACTCGCGAGGTCCTGCAGCGCCGTGGAGAACGACAGGCTGCGCAGCGCCATTTCGTCTGCGATGGCCAGCACGTTCGCGCCGTGGCCGGCCACGAGCGCGTCGATCAGGCGGATCAGATAGCTTTGATCGAGCGCGCCGAGCATGCCGCGCACCGCTTCCTCGGTGACCTGGTTGGCTGAATAAGCAATGGCCTGGTCGGTGAGCGAAAGCGCGTCGCGCATCGAGCCGTCGGCGGCGCGCGCGAGCAGGCGCAGCGCCTGCGCCTCGAACTCGACCTTCTCCTCACCGAGAATATGCGTGAGATGCTCGACGATGTTGCCCGCCGGCATCTGCTTCAAATTGAACTGCAGGCAACGCGAG
Source organism: Paraburkholderia sp. CNPSo 3281 (assembly GCF_024206515.1). Lineage (NCBI taxonomy): Bacteria > Pseudomonadati > Pseudomonadota > Betaproteobacteria > Burkholderiales > Burkholderiaceae > Paraburkholderia > Paraburkholderia sp. CNPSo 3281. The sequence goes on from NZ_JAMBPS010000058.1 coordinate 18,928, forward strand.
AGCACCGTGACCGGAATCTTCTGCGGGTCCGTCGTCGCGAGGATGAACTTCACATGCGGCGGCGGCTCTTCCAGCGTCTTCAGCATCGCGTTGAAGGCGTGGTTCGTGAGCATGTGCACTTCGTCGATCATGTAGACCTTGAAGCGCGCATCGACCGGCGCGTAAACCGCACGCTCGAGCAGCGCGGCCATTTCGTCCACGCCGCGATTGCTCGCCGCATCCATTTCCACGTAATCGACGAAGCGCCCTTCGTCGATTTCCCGGCACGCGCGGCACACGCCGCAGGGCTTCGACGTCACGCCGGTCTCACAGTTGAGCGCCTTGGCGAAGATACGCGACAGCGTCGTCTTGCCCACGCCGCGCGTGCCTGTGAAGAGGTACGCGTGATGCAGGCGGCCGCCGTCGAGTGCATGCGTGAGCGCGCGCACCACGTGCTCCTGTCCGACGAGCGAAGCGAAATCCTTCGGTCGCCACTTGCGTGCGAGAACTTGATAGGTCATCGGGAAATTGTATCAGCAACGCCCGCGCGTCCAGAGGAATCGAAAGGCGGCCCAATGCACGGTTCGCGGCCGCCGCGCAATGGCGCGAGCCAGCGATTGCAGCCGACGGAAACAGTGGCGATACAGACGTGGCAAATACGACGAACGAAGAGCCGCGTCGCGCAATCAATGGCGCGGCGTCAATCTCGTATCTGGGGAAAAACGGAAGAAAAAAGAGGAAGGTGACGAGCCTGACCCTCGGCACTGGCGGAAAACGGCTGTGGCTGCTTCGTTCCCGACCTGACCAGGTTGACCGCCCCTCCATGCGAGGAGGCCCGTCACGGCGCATTCTAGCATCGGTCGCGCGCCAATGCGACTGCTGCGGTGCGAAAAAACGCGCCGAACCGCTCCAGACATCGTTGCGTGCCATGGGTAGCCGCCCTCTTGCAATGACCCGCGCCGCCTCCAGATAGCGTGCAGGAGCACGAGGTATCGCACGGAAAGGCCCCACGAAATTACCCGCGCCACCGCCCGAATATCCCGCCGAATGTGGTCTGGAGGACGGAAACCCTGCTTGCGGCATGAGTACTATCACCGTCGGCAACGCATAGGGATTTAGGCTACACTGGCGTCGGCAATCGGCTGGGCCACGCGGTTTGCGTGCGAATGGCGTGTGATTCGGACGTATGACTCGGGTTCGGTCTGGCCGCCAAGGCGGCCCCGGATGAATTTTCAGTTTTGGTGTATCGTGGCGAGCAATTTACTCAGCCTCGAATCGAAAGAGGTATTCATACAATGAGCGAACAAATCAAGCATATCAGCGACGCATCGTTCGAACAGGACGTCGTGAAATCCGACAAGCCCGTGCTGCTGGACTTCTGGGCGGAGTGGTGTGGTCCGTGCAAGATGATCGCGCCGATTCTCGATGAAGTCGCGAAAGATTATGGCGACCGCCTTCAGATCGCGAAGATCAACGTCGACGAGCACCAGTCGACGCCGGTGAAGTTCGGCGTGCGCGGCATCCCCACGCTGATCCTCTTCAAGAACGGCGCCGTGGCGGCGCAGAAGGTCGGCGCGCTGTCGAAGTCGCAGCTCACCGCGTTCCTGGACAGCCACCTGTAACGTCCTCGCGGGCCGTCCCCCTTCCCGCCCGGGCGCATCGCCCGGCCAGCAAGGGATGAGCCATGCAAGGGTGCGTGTTGTCGCGCGACAACACGCACCATAAAAACACGCCGAAACTTGCTGTCGGTCGTCACTGGCGGTTTCTGGCGTGTGCTATGCTAGAATCTATAAAGCGTCTACCGGCGCCCTTATAAAAGTTTCAAGCAAGCTTGAAGCAAAGTTTCAACCAAAAGTCCTTGAGCGGTTCCGCTCGCTTCTTTTCCCCCATTCTTTTCGTCGCACTCCTCCCCGACGGGTTCTCCGTATGCATCTTTCCGAGCTCAAGTCTCTGCACGTGTCCGAATTGATCGAGATGGCCAATGGCCTCGAGATCGAAAATGCGAACCGCCTGCGCAAGCAGGAACTCATGTTCGCGATTCTCAAAAAGCGCGCCAAGACGGGCGAAACGATCTTCGGTGACGGCACGCTCGAAGTGCTCCCCGACGGCTTCGGCTTCCTGCGCTCGCCAGAAACCTCGTATCTCGCCAGCACGGACGATATCTATATCAGCCCGTCGCAGATCCGCCGCTTCAACCTGCACACCGGCGACACGATCGAAGGTGAAGTGCGCACGCCGAAGGACGGCGAACGCTACTTCGCGCTCGTGAAGGTGGACAAGGTCAACGGCCAGCCGCCGGAGGCCTCGAAGCACAAGATCATGTTCGAGAACCTCACGCCGCTGCACCCGAACAAGGTGCTGCTGCTCGAGCGCGAAATGCGCGGTGAGGAGAACGTGACGGGCCGCATCATCGACATGATCGCGCCCATCGGCAAGGGTCAGCGCGGCCTGCTGGTCGCTTCGCCCAAGTCCGGCAAGACCGTGATGCTCCAGCACATCGCGCACGCCATCAAGCAGAACCACCCCGACGTGGTCCTGTTCGTGCTGCTGATCGACGAGCGCCCTGAAGAAGTGACCGAAATGCAGCGTTCGGTGGCAGGTGAAGTGATCGCCTCGACCTTCGACGAACCGGCTGCGCGTCACGTGCAGGTCGCCGAAATGGTGATCGAGAAGGCCAAGCGACTCGTCGAAATGAAGCACGACGTCGTGATTCTGCTCGACTCGATCACGCGTCTCGCGCGCGCCTACAACACCGTTGTGCCTGCATCGGGCAAGGTGCTCACGGGCGGTGTGGACGCCAACGCGCTGCAACGTCCGAAGCGCTTCTTCGGCGCCGCACGCAATATCGAAGAAGGCGGCTCGCTCACCATCATCGGCACGGCGCTGATCGAAACCGGCAGCCGCATGGACGACGTGATCTACGAAGAGTTCAAGGGCACCGGCAACATGGAAGTGCACCTCGAGCGCCGTCTCGCGGAAAAGCGCGTCTACCCGTCGATCAACCTGAACAAGTCGGGCACGCGCCGCGAAGAGCTGCTGATCAAGCCGGACATCCTTCAAAAGATCTGGGTGCTGCGCAAGTTCATCCACGACATGGACGAAGTCGAGGCCATGGAATTCCTGCTCGACAAGATTCGCCAGACGAAGAACAACTCCGAGTTCTTCGACATGATGCGCCGCGGCGGCTAAGGCCCTCGCCCGCTAGATTCACCACAAAACGCCCGCGAATTCGCGGGCGTTTTTCTTTTCCGGCAGCGGATCGTTGCGCGCCGCAACCTGTACGTGAACGTTCACGTTGAACTATAATGCGCCGCATGTCTTGATCGCCCGACGGCGAAAAAAGAGTTCCCTATGCCCAAGGATTCCCCGGCGCTGCTCACGGTGCGCGACGCCGCCGAGCGCCTGCATGTCACGCCGCGCACGCTCAAGTATTACGAAGAGCGTGGGCTCGTCAGCCCCTCCCGCAGCGAAGGCCGCTACCGCCTCTACGACGAGCACGATCTCGAGCAGTTCTCGCGCATCCTGCGACTGCGCGCGCTCGGCTTTTCGCTGCACGGCATCACCGAAATGCTCAAGCGGCCGCTCGAGCAGGTCGGCGAAGGGCGCCGGCGCTATTCGCAGGAGTCGCTCCAGCAGATCGCCGACGCGCTCGCGCAGCAGATCGAGACGCTCGACACGCGTATCGCGGCCGTGCGCCGCGAGTTGAAAGAAGCGCAGACGGTGCGCGCGGAGCTTGCCGACGACCTCGACTACCTGCAGCGGCGCCTCGCAGGAGAGCCGTCCGACCAGCTGATCGAGCAGCGCCTCGCCGCTACGCGGCGCCGCAAGGCGGGCAAGCTGGCAGAGCCTGCGAGCAAAGCACGCGAGGACGACGAATCGGCATGAGCACGGCCCAGCCCCGCGAGCCGATCTTCAGCGCGGCGCGCCTGCGCGGCGACTTTTTCCCGTGGGTGCTCGCCCTCGCGACGGGGCTCGACTACTACGACAACGCGATCTTCTCGTTCTTCACGAGCCATATCGCGGGCGGCATCAACGCGTCGCCCGACGAACTCGTCTGGTCGTCGAGCGCCTACGCCGTGTGCGCCGTTCTGGGCATCCTGCAGCAGCAATGGTGGGTGGAGCGCATGGGCTACCGCCGCTACGTGGGTAGCTGCCTGCTGCTCTATGCCGTCGGCGCGATCGCGGCGGCACTGTGCGAATCGTCGATCGAGCTTGCCTTCGCGCGCGGCTTCCAGGGCTACTTCATCGGCCCGATGATGGGTACCTGCCGCATCCTCATCCAGATCAGCTTCACGCCGCAGCAGCGTCCCGTCGCGACGCGCGCGTTCCTCATTCTCATCGTGCTCTCCAGCGCGCTGGCGCCGCTCGTGGGCGGCCAGCTCGTCGCGCATTTCGACTGGCGCGCCCTGTTCGCGTTTTCCGCGCCAGCGGGCGTCCTCTATGCCGTGCTGGCCCTGCTCGCACTGCCCGATACGGGCCACTTGCTGCCCGAGGAGCGCGGCGAAGCACACTTCTGGCCGTACATCATCTTCGCGTTTGCGCAGGGCGCGCTGCAAATCGCCATGCAGCAGGTACGCTTCGAACTGTTCAGCGCGTCGCCGGAAATCATTCTGCTCACGCTCGTCGGGATCACGGCGCTCGCCTGGTTCGGCTGGCATCAGTGGCATCATCCCAAGCCGCTCATGCGCCTGCACGCGCTGCGCGAGAAGCCGTTCCAGGTGGGCCTGCTGCTCTACATGGTCTACTACTACCTGAGCACGGCGCTCAGCTACCTGGTCTCGCGGCTGCTCGAAGGCGGTTTCAACTACCCTGTCGAAAACGCCGGCCGCCTCACCGGTATCACGTCGCTCATCTCGGCCGGCGCGCTCTTTTTCTATTTCCGCTACGCAAAGCTCATTACGCACAAGAAGTGGATCATCGTGCCCGGCTTCGTGCTCTCGGCGTTCATCTCGTTCTGGATGACGCGGCTCACGCCGCAAGCAAGCGAAGCCTGGCTCATCCCGCCGCTACTGCTGCGTGGCCTGCTGCTGCTCTTTATCGTGCTGCCCGTCGCCAATCTCACGTTCCGCATCTTCGCGATCGAAGAATTCACGCACGGTTACCGCTTGAAAAACATCGTCCGGCAGTTGACGATATCGTTCGCAACGGCCACGGTTATCATCGTCGAGCAGCACCGGCTCGCGCTGCACCAGACGCGGCTCGCCGAGTTCGTGAATCCGTTCAACCCGGCGTTCCAGAGCACCTACGCCGCGCTGACGCATTCGTTCGAGCTCATGGGCCGGTCCGCGAGCGAAGCGCACGGACTCGCCCTCGCGCAGGTGAGCCGCATGGTCGCGCAGCAGGCGAGCTTTCTGAGTTCGCTCGACGGGTTTTACTTCCTGATCGGCGTGGCGGTGTGCGGCGGGATCTTCGCCGCGTGGCAAAAGCAGATCGACTGAACGACATCCAGACGCACGGGAAACCATACCCAGCGATGCTTTCGAAACTCTCTCACTGGTTCGACGCGCGCCGCCGCGACAAGGCGCTGCGCACCTACGCGATCGACGATGCGCTTTGGCAGACCACGCTCGCGGGCTTGCCGTTTCTCAAGCACCTCGACGCCGCCGACCTCGTGCGCCTGCGCGAGCTGACGAGCCTTTTCATCGCGCAAAAGGAGTTCTCCACGGCGCACGATCTAGAATTGACCGACCCGATGACCGTGGCGATCGCCGCGCAGGCGTCGCTGCCGGTGCTCAATCTTTCACTCGACCTCTACAAGGGTTGGGTAGGTGTGGTCGTCTATCCGGGCGAATTCGTGATCCGCAAAACCGTGGAGGACGAGGACGGCGTGGTCCACGAGGTGGAACACGACGCGAGCGGCGAGGCCTGGGAAGGCGGTCCCGTGATCCTCTCGTGGGAAGACGCGCAGATGACCGATGGCAGCGACGCGTACAACGTCGTGATCCACGAATTCGCGCACAAGATCGATATGCTCAACGGCGAGGCCGACGGCCATCCGCCCCTTTTTCGGCGCTGGCATGCCCCGCTCGACGCGCAGGCGTGGGCCGACGTGTTCGACAACGCCTACGACCAGTTCTGCGACAAGGTGGACGCCGTGCCGGAGCGCCGCTGGGCGCGTTTCGAGCGCGACTCGCTGATCGATCCCTATGCCACCGACCACCCCTCGGAGTTCTTCGCGGTGTGCAGCGAAGCCCTTTACGTCAAGCCGAAGGCCTTCGAGGCTGAATATCCCGAGCTTTACCGGCTGCTCGCGCGCTATTACCGCCAGGACCCGGCGCGCGTGGGCGCCCTGACCGGCCAGCCGGCCTGAAAACCTGCCGCGCGGGAGCCTCAAAAATTCGCCAACCGGCTGATTATCTGGCATAATCGCGGTTTTTCGACCCTTGTGTAAGTGGCTCGCGCGAGCAAAGTCGGCAACATGGTGTTGCAGGCACGCGGGTTGGCTACCGCCAGATTTAAGGAATAACCATGAAAGAAGGCATTCACCCGAATTACCGCGAAGTCCTGTTCATCGACGTTTCGAACGACTTCAAGTTCGTGACCCGCTCGACCATCCAGACGCGCGAAACCGCCGAATTCAACGGCAAGACCTACCCGCTCGCCAAGATCGAAGTGTCGTCGGAATCGCATCCGTTCTACACGGGCACGCAAAAGATCATGGACACGGCAGGCCGTGTCGAGAAGTTCAACAAGAAGTTCGGCGCACGCGCCTCGGGCAAGGCCGGCAAGTAAGCACCTCGCCGCGCCGGCTTTTGGCCGGTCCCGCATTGAACGTGCACAAAAAGGGCAGCATACGCTGCCCTTTTTTGTTGCCTGCGCCACCGTTGCGCCGTCCGGGCGGCGAGGCGGGTGCGACTTACCGCCCCTTTTCGGATGTTTCCGTGGATTAACCCGCGGCTATCGCCGTGACGCGCGGTCGCCGGCCCGGCTAGAATGCCGGATTGCTCCGCGGCGCACGGCCGGGTGTCCCGTCTGTCGCGCATGCCCGCTTGACCTCCGCGTGTGAGCCACCCGCTCGAACACGCCCGGTTTATCCGTCTCCCTTCGTACTGCATGAAGCCAGCCATTCGACTGACCGCCTCCGCCACCAGCGCCCTGCCGCGCTGGCTGTTGCTGACCATCTGTATCGTCTTCGCGGCGTTCGGCCTCTTTGGCCGCGACCCGTGGAAAAACGAGGATGCGGCTGGCTTCGGGGTGATGTGGACGATGGCGGGCGGCACCTCGCACGACTGGCTGCTGCCCAATCTCGTCGGCAAGTACGTGACCGAAAACGGTCCGCTCGGCTACTGGCTGGGCGCCGCCTGCATCCGTCTCTTCGCGCCGTGGGTCGACGCCAGCAACGCGTCGCGCATCGCCACGGGCGTGCTGTTCTGTCTCGCATGCGCGTTCGTCTGGTACAGCGCGTATCTGCTCGGCCGCCGCCCCGAAGTGCAGCCGTTCAAGTACGCATTCGGCGGCGAGCCCGAGCCGCGCGACTACGGCCGCACCCTCGGCGACGGCGCCCTGCTCGTTCTGCTGGGCTGCTTCGGCCTCGCCGAGCGCGGCCACGAAACCACGCCACAGCTCATGCAGTTCGTGGGCATCGCCATGCTGCTGTACGGCGTCGTGCGCGCCATCGACAAGCCGGTCCAGGGCGCCCTCTGGTGGGGCCTCGCGCTCGGCATCGTGATGCTGTCGAGCGGCCCCGTGCTCGTAGGCGCGCTCCTCATCGGCACGCTCGCCATGCTCGCCATCGCCCCCGAAACGCGCTCGCGCTGGCTGCTCGTGGCGGGCCTGCCCGTGGCGCTCGTGGTCTCGGCCTCATGGCCGCTGCTGGCGCTGCACCTGTATCCCGATGACGCCGTCTGGTTCCTCAATCAGTGGGCGCACACCAACGTCAACGCTTTCGCCGGCCCGCCTGGTTACATGCTGCGCTACGCCGCCAAGAACCTGCCGCTCTTCACCTGGCCCGCGTGGCCCCTCGCGATCTGGGCCTTCGTGAGCTGGGCCGGACTGCGCCGCAAGCCGCACATCGCGATTCCGCTGTCGGTGATCGTGCCGCTGCTCATCCTCGTGGTCGTGCAGAGCCACGCATCGAACCGGCTCTTCATGCTCGTGCTGCCCGCGCTGGCGGTGCTCGCGACCTTCGCGCTGCCTACGCTCAAGCGCGGCGCGATCAACGCGATCGACTGGTTCGCGGTGCTGAGTTTCACGATTCTCAGCACCTTCGTGTGGCTCGTGTGGCTCGCGGGCATGACCGGTTTCCCGGCGCCGCTCGCGCGCAACCTCGCGCGCCTCGCGCCCGGTTTCGTACCGCAGTTCAAGATTCTTTCGTTCGTGTGCGCGGTGGCCGTCACCGTATGCTGGATGGTGCTCGTGCGCTGGCGCGTGGCGCGCCATCCGAAGGTGCTGTGGCGCAGCGTCGTACTCTCGAGCGGCGGCACCACGCTCATGTGGGTGCTGCTCATGACGCTGTGGCTGCCGGTCGTCAACTACAGCCGGACCTACAAGGACGTGGCCGAGCAGATCGCCGCGCACCTGCCCGCCGACTATCAGTGCATCTCGCCCGTCCGCCTCGGCGACGCGCAGATAGCCACCTTCGCGTACTTCGGCAGGATGCACTTCGCGTTCAACGAGGACTGCGACGTGATCCTGCGCCAGGACACACAGGACTACGGCGAGCCGAGTTCGATGCCGGACTACGTATGGAAGCTCGTGTGGGAAGGCCGCCGCGCCGCCGACCGCGACGAGCGCTTCCGCCTGTACGTGCGCATCGACCGTCCGACGCCGCCGCTCAAGAAACATGTCTGGCGCAAGCGTCCGGACTGAGGCCCCGGTGACGACGACTTTCGCGGGCGACGTCCGGCGCATCGCCGCGCTCGCGTGGCCGGTGCTGGTCGGGCAGCTCGCGATCATCGCGTTCGGCGTGATCGACACTGCGATGGTCGGCCGCTACTCGGCGCTCGATCTCGCGGCGCTCGGACTGGGTTCGTCGATCTACATTTCGGTGTATATCGCCCTCACGGGCATTCTCAGCGCGCTGCAGCCCGTTGCGGCGCAGCTCTATGGCGCGCGCAAGGACACGGAAATCGGCCTCGAAGTGCGCCAGGCGTTCTGGCTCGCGCTCGTGCTGATGGTGATCGGCTTCGCGATCCTCTACTTTCCCGGCCCGCTGCTCGACCTCGCGCACGCGCCCGAGGCGCTGCGCGAGCGCACCGTCGGCTATCTGCAGCTGCTCTCGTTCGGGCTGCCCGCGGCGCTGGCCTTTCGCATCTACAGCTCGCTCGCCAATGCCGTGGGGCGCCCGCGCCTCGTGATGTTCCTGCAGGTCGGCGCGCTCGTGCTCAAGGTGCCGCTCAACACGTGGCTCATCTTCGGCGGCCTCGGCGTACCGGCGCTCGGCGGCCCGGGCTGCGCGCTCGCGAGCACCTCGATCAACTGGACGCTCGCCTTGTGCGCGGCCGTCGCGCTCACGCGAGTGGACGTGTTCGCGCCGTTCGAAATCTTCAGGCACTTCTGCTGGCCCGAGTGGAAACGCCAGGCCGAACTGCTCAAGCTCGGCATTCCGATGGGGCTTTCGTACCTCATCGAAGTGACGTCGTACACGTTCATGGCGATCTTCATCGCACGCATGGGCACGACCACGCTCGCCGGACATCAGATCGCCGGCAACATCGGTGCCGTGCTCTACATGACGCCGCTTTCGATCGGCGTGGCGACCTCGACGCTCGTCGCCCAGGCGCTGGGCGGCAATCGCCCGGCCGAAGCGCGCACGCTCGCGCGGCACGGCGTGGCGACGGCCGTGGCGATTGCCTGCTGCTACGGCGCGATCGTGTTCGTGCTGCGGCCGCTCATCATCGGCGGCTATACGCCGGACCCTGCCGTGGCGGTCGCGGCCATGCCGCTCGTCGCCATCGTCACCTGCTATCACGTGTTCGACGCCCTGCAGATCACCACCGCCTTCGCGCTGCGCGCCTACAAGGTCGCGGTCGTGCCGACCATCATCTATGCGCTCGCGCTCTGGGGCGTGGGGCTGGGCGGCGGCTTCGCGCTCGGCTTCGACGTGACCGGCACGATGCCCGCCTGGGCGACGGGCGCGCGCGGGTTCTGGCTCGCCAACATGGCGAGCCTCCTGATTGCCGGTGCAGGACTCCTGTTTTATCTCTCACGGGTGAGCACGCGGTTTGCGCGGGAAAGTGCCTAGCCCGTTGGCAACGGAGATGCTAGGCGGTTAGTTGCAAACACAGATCACCCCGCATCGGCCTGCCGCGCCGCCTCCACGGTCTGCGCCGCGTGATACGACGAGCGGACCAGCGGCCCGGCCACGACCTCGCTAAATCCTATTGCCAGCCCCGCCGTGCGCAACGCGGCGAACGCGTCGGGATGCATGTAGCGCTTCACCGGCAGATGAAAGCGCGACGGCGCGAGATACTGCCCGATCGTCAGCACTTCTACGCGATGCGCGCGCAAGTCGCGCATCGTCGCGAGCAACTCCTCATCGGTTTCGCCCAGACCCACCATCAGCCCCGACTTCGTGACGAGCGCACCGTTGGCCGCTTTCGCGCGCGCAAGCAGGTCGAGCGAGCCGCGATAGTCCGCGCCCGGCCGCGCCGCGCGATACAGCGAGGGCACGGTCTCGATGTTGTGATTGAACACGTCGGGCCACGCGTGCGAAAGCGCCTCGAGCGCGCGCGCGATACGGCCGCGAAAATCGGGCGTCAGTACCTCGACGCCGATCCCCGGCACGCGCTCGCGTACCTGCGCGATGCAACGCGCGAAGTGCGTCGCGCCGCCGTCGCGCAAGTCGTCGCGATCGACCGAGGTGATGACGACGTGACGCAAGCCCAGCGCCGCGACCGCTGCCGCAAGGTGCGCGGGCTCGTCCTCGTCGAGCGCTGCGGGTCGCCCATGAGCGACATCGCAGAACGGACAGCGCCGCGTGCAAAGCCCGCCCATGATCATGAAGGTCGCGGTGCGCTGCGCAAAACATTCACCGATGTTCGGGCACATCGCTTCTTCGCATACCGAATGAAGCCGATGCTCGCGCAATACGGCCGCCACGCCCGCTACGGTTTCGCTCATGAGCGGACGCGCGCGCAGCCAGGGCGGCTTCGGCAAGACCGCGTCGGCGCCGGCAGGCGGCACGATCTTCACCGGAATCCGCGCAAGCTTCTCGCGGCTGCGCAGGCCCTCCTGACCCAGCGCCGTACTCGACGAACGGGGCGTTCGAGACGTGGCGACCTCCATGCTCAGGCTCCTTCGTCGAAAAAGGCCTTGAGCAGGCGATTGACCTCCTGCGCCGCCTCCATCTGCACCATGTGCCCCTTGCCCGCAATCACCTCCACGCGCACCTGCGACGGCAACCCCTGCGCATGGCGCGCCGGAATGATCTGGTCAGCCTCGCCCCAGATCACGAGCGCACGCGGCGCGAGTGATGCTACACGCTCGCGGAACACGCGCCGCTGCGCGCCGCCGTCGAACGCCTGCCCCGCAATCTTGCCGAGCGCAGCCTGCACGCCTTCGAGCCGCTTGTACTTCACGAGGTCCTCGACGAGCTGGCGCGTGACCAGCGCGGGATCGGCGAACAGCTTCGTCACGTGCGGCTTGAGCGCATTGCGATTGCCCGCCGCGACGAAGCCCTCGATATACGCCCCATCGATCTCGCTGCCAAGCCCCGCACTCGAGATCAGCGCAAGGGAAGCCACGCGCCCGGGCGCCTGTTCGGCCACCGCCATGGCCACCGCGCCGCCCAGCGAGTGCCCGACGAGATGCGCACGGTCGATCTTCTGCGCGTCGAGGAACGCGATCACGCTTTGCGCAAGCTCGTCGAGGCTGCCGCTCTCGAGCGCCTTGCCCGACTCGCCGTGACCCGGCAGATCGAGCGCCCAGACGGTGCGCTCTGCCGCGAGATCGGTGTGGTTGAAGAGCCAGTTGTTGAGATCGCCGCCGAAGCCGTGGATCAGTACGACAGGCACGCGCTCGCCTTCGCCCTGCTTCAGGTAGCGCACGGTCCGGCCGCCAATCTGCGACTTTTCCGGCTGCGGTCCCGCGTCGGCGTCGCCTGCCTGCGCAGGCACGAAGTCGCGCTGAAACTCGGCCACCGCGGCATCGATATCCGCGTCGGCCGCTTCGGCATCGGCGACCACGCCCAACAGCGCGCCCACCGGCAGCGTGTCGCCCTCCTGCGCGATCTGCCGCCGCAACACGCCCTCGAACGCGCACTCGACGCCCGACGCGATCTTGTCGGACTCCACGTCGAGCAACTCATCGCCCTTGGTGACCTTGTCGCCGGGCGACTTGAGCCAGCCGTTCACCTGGCCCTGCTCCATCGACAGGCCCCATTTGGGCATCGTGATCATGTGAATCGGCATGACTTCAGCTCCTTGCTGCGCGTGCGGCTTCGGCGATCTTCTCCGCCGACGGGATGTAGAGGTCTTCGAGCGATGCCGCGAACGGCACCGGCGTATGCGGTGCGGTGACCATGCCGACGGGGGCCTTCAGTTCCCTGAACGCCTTCTGGCCAACGAGTGCAGCAATATCGGTCGCGATCGAACAGCGCGGATTGGCTTCGTCCACGACCACGACCCGGCCCGTGCGGCGCGCGCTTTCGAGGATCGTTTCCTCGTCGAGCGGCGAGGTCGTGCGCAGGTCGACCACATCCGCCTCGATGCCGTCTTTCGCGAGCTTCTGCGCCGCATCGAGCGCGTAGTGCACCATGCGTCCATACGTGACGATCGTGACGTCGTCGCCATCGCGCACGATGTTGGCCTCGCCGAACGGAATCGAATAGGATTCCTCCGGAACGTCGCCTTCCATCGTGTAGAGCAGCTTGTGCTCGCAGAAGATCACAGGGTCGTTGTCGCGAATCGCCTCGATCATGAGGCCCTTGGCGTCATAGGGCGTGGCCGGGCACACGACCTTCAGCCCCGGAATATGCGTGAAGAGCGAGGTGAGCATCTGCGAGTGCTGCGCGGCCGCGCGCAAGCCTGCGCCATACATGGTGCGAATCACGACCGGCGTGACCGCCTTGCCGCCGAACATGTAGCGGAACTTCGCCGCCTGGTTGAAGATCTGGTCGAAGCACACGCCCATGAAATCGATGAACATCAGTTCCGCGACCGGCCGCATGCCGCACGCCGCGGCGCCCACTGCCGTGCCGATAAAGCCGCCTTCCGAGAGCGGCGTATCGAGCACGCGCCCGGGGAACTTGCCGTAAAGGCCCTTCGTCACGCCGAGCACGCCGCCCCACGCGTCCTGCTCGCCAGGCGCGCCCGCGCCGCCCGCGTTGTCCTCGCCCATCACGATCACGCTCTCGTCGCGGCCCATCTCCTGGGCAAGCGCTTCGTTGATGGCCTGCGAATAGGTGATTTTCCGTGCCATTTCCGTCTCCTTGATCTGGAATCCTGATGACCTGAGTGCGCAGCGCTTAAGGATACGACACGTACACGTCCGTGAGCAGCGCCTCGGCCGGCGGCAGCGGCGCGGCCTTGGCCTGCGTCACGGCATCGTCGATCAGCTGCATCACTTCGGCGTCCACCTTGCGCAAATCGTCGCTGCTCGCGAGTTCGGCGCGCACCACGCGCTCCTCGAAGCGCTTCAGACAGTCCTTTTCTTCGCGCAACTTCTGCACCTCACCAGGGGCGCGGTAGGTTTGCGCGTCGCCTTCGAAGTGGCCGAAATAGCGCGATAGTTTCATTTCCACGAGCGTCGGGCCGCCGCCGCTGCGTGCGCGTGCAATGGCTTCGCCCAGCGCCTCGTGCACGGCGAAAAAGTCGAAGCCGTCGACGATCACGCCCGGCATGCCGAAGCCGTTCGCGCGATCGGCGATGTTGTCGGCCGCGACCGACCATGTGGACGACGTCGCCTCGGCGTAGCCGTTGTTTTCCGCGACGAAGATTACCGGCAAGCGCCACACGGAGGCGAGATTCATCGACTCGAAGATCACCCCCTGGTTCGACGCGCCGTCACCGAAGAAGCACACGCCCACGCCGCCCGTCTTCTTCTGTTTGGCGGCGAGCGCGGCCCCGCACGTAAGCGGACCACCCGCGCCCACGATGCCGTTCGCGCCCAGCATGCCTTTCGACAGGTCGGCGATATGCATCGAGCCGCCCTTGCCACGGCACGAACCCGTGGCCCGGCCATAGATCTCGGCCATCATCTCGCGCACGTCCACGCCCTTGGCGATGCAGTGGCCGTGGCCGCGGTGCGTGGTGGCGACGTAGTCGGCATCGCTCAGATGGCTCATCGTGCCGACCGCGGAGGCCTCCTCGCCCGCGTACAGGTGCACGAAACCCGGAATCTCGCCGGTCGCGAACTCGACGTGCAGCCGTTCCTCGAACTCGCGGATCGTGCGCATCGAGCGATACGCGGTGAGCAACTGCTCCTTGTTCAACTGAACTGACATGGTTGTCTCCTGGGTGTAAGACGCTGTACCGCTCTCGATTAGCCTGCTGCGGGAAATGCCCTGCTCCTAATGAAAAGTGAAACCGCCGTCGACGTTCACCGACTGGCCCGTGACGTTGTCCATCGTCGCGAAGAACAGGGCGAGCCGCCCCATGTCTTCAGGCGTTTGCGCGCGGCCCTGCGGGATCAGCGTGAGTTGATGGCGCTGCCAGGACTCCTCGACGCTCTCGCCTTCTGTCTTCCATTCGTCGGAGAGCCGGTCCCACATATAAGTGCGCACGATGCCAGGGCAAATCGCATTCACGGTGATGCCCTCGCGCGCGACTTCCTTGGCGAGCGCGTTGGTGAAGCCGACCACCGCGAATTTAGAGGCGCTGTAGTGCGCGAGATTCGGGAACCCTTCCTTGCCCGCGATCGAGGCAACGTTGATGATCCGCCCGCGCTTTTGCGTACGGAAATGTGGCAATGCGGCCTTGCAGCCGAGGAAGACGCCTTTCGCGTTGACGCCCATTACAAAGTCCCAGTCCCGCTCCGTTAATTCGGATACCGGACTAATGGAAATCACGCCGGCGCAGTTTACGAGAATATCGAGGCCACCGAATTCCGAGAGCGCCTGCGAGACCATCCCTTCGAGCTGGACGGCCTGGGTGACGTCGACCTTGGCAAAGGAGGCGCGTCTGCCTAACGCCCGTATCTCTTCCGTAGTCGCTGCAAGGGGTTCTTCGAGCAGATCCGCGAGCAGCACGTCCGCGCCGGCCTGCGCGAGCGTGAGCGCAATGCCGCGGCCGATGCCGCGCGCGCCGCCGGTCACGATCGCGACCTGGCCTTTCAGGGGTGTGTCCATGCCAATGTCTCCTTGTTTCGGTTAAGCGTGGAGGAAGCAAGCCAGATCGCTACGCGCGCGCGGCGGCCTCGCGCAACAACTGATGCGACGCCGCGTAACGCAGCGTGCGCGCGACATCGACTGTCAGCGGACCGTGCCAGTCGAGCGTCACTTCATAGCGGTCGCCGCGCGCCGGTTCGATCTCACGCTCGCCGTCGAACGCGAGCGTGCCGTGGTCCGCTTCGAGCGGCAGCGCCACGCCGACTTCGAGGCGCTGGCAGGTGCGCATCGTCAGACGCTCGACCCGGCCCGGCGCGATCGGCGCGAGCAACGGCACGCCCGCGCCGCTGCCCTCAGGCGCGCCCGCCTGAGCGAACGTCATATGCAGGCCGTGTGCCGCGTCGCGCCCGACCGGCGCCCACGCCCCGCCGATCGACGAGAGACCGATACCATCGGGGGGCGCAAAGGTCAGATAAAGTGATTCGATATCCGAACTTTCAGAAATCGCACGCGCACCGATGAACGGCTGACGCGCCACACAAATGTCGACCAGCGCGATTTCCTCGCGCCCGCGCGACGGCCCTTCTACGCAGCGCGCGACGAGCCGCTTGTTGCGCGAGAGCGCCGACTCGGCCGGCACCGCGCCGGTCGCGACGAGCGCGCCCGCGAGGCCCGCCACGGTGGCCTCGCGCAGTTCGGGAAAGGCGTTGTTGGTGCCGGTAGAGAGCGCGAGCAGCGGCGTCGCGCCGCAATGCGCCGCAACGGCGCGATGGGTGCCGTCGCCGCCCAGCACCGCGATCAGCGCGACCTCCTCACGCACCATGTGACCGACGCCGGCGTGCGTATCGGCAACGCTTTCGCTCACCGGCAGATCGACGAACATGACCTCGGGCCAGAGCTCGTGCGCAGCAATCGCCGCGTGCGTCTCGATCGCGCGCAGGAGCAGCGCGGCCACGCCGGTGTTGTCGCGCAACGTCAGCACGCGCGCCACGCCCAGCGCGCCCAGGCCCGCGAGCAGGCGCACAACCATATTCGCCTTCTCGGCCGTGGGAAAGACGGATGCATGCGAAGTGAGACGGCGGATGTCGCGACCCGATGCGGGGTTCGCGATCACGCCTACGGTCACGGGCGTCGTCACGGGTCTTGTCTCCGGTCGGCGTCGCACCGTAAATTGCCGTGCGCCGCTTTTGCCAGCAGACTCTGCAAGCGTCATGCCAATGACGTCGACGACGCGTCGCGTCCGCGCGGAAGGCCGCGTGGCGGGGTTGTGCGGCAAATGCACGCCGTGGCGCCGGCACGATCTGCGTCGCGCGCGGCATCTCAGCCGTCGTCTCGCATGAGCGACGCACCGGTCGCACCATCAACCGTCCGCGTGAAGGAAAACGCGCACAGCCCCGCGTGGCCTGCCTGAGCAGCGACTGAACGCTCCCATCCGCCGCACCGAAATGCGAGACACGAGCCGCTGAGACGTTCGTCTCAGCGGCTCGCATGCTGCGCTGCGGTGTGATCGCGCGCAAAGGATGTGCTACAAAAGACTCCCGCCGAACGCTTTCCGGTCCGACGTAACCCGACGTTACCCCGACGCTCACCGCGAGCCACCGTCTGGAACCGCTCATGCCCTACGCCCTTGCGTCTACCCGGCACGCCGAGCGCGTGCGTGGCGCCGTAGAAGGCCGGCTGCCCGCGCCGTCCGATTCGCCGCGCCTCGTCTCGTCATGGCAGCGCTCGTTCGAGCGCTATCAGCTCGACCCCGGCTCCGTGATCGGCCCGCGCGTGCTGAGCGCCGCTGAGCTGCGCGAGATCCGCGATCGCGAGGAGTCCTTTCTGCGCGCCTCGGGCCAATGCCTCACGCGGCTGCACGATATGGTGCGCGAAGCCGATTACTGCGTGATGCTGACCGACGCGCACGGCGTGACCATCGACTACCGCCTCGACCGCGAGCGCCGCAACGACTTCAAGCACGCGGGGCTCTATATCGGCTCGTGCTGGTCCGAGAGCGAGGAAGGCACCTGCGGCATCGCGAACGTGCTCACCGATCTCGCGCCCATCACGGTGCACAAGACCGACCATTTCCGCGCCGCGTTCACCACGCTCACGTGCAGCGCCGCGCCGATCTTCGCGCCGGGCGGCGAGCTGATCGGCGTACTCGATGCGTCGGCCGTGCAGTCGCCCGACAATCGCGAGAGCCAGCGCATCGTGAACCAGCTCGTGCGCCAGAGCGCCACGCTGATTGAAGACGGCTATTTCCTGCATCGCCTCGCGTCGTGCTGGATACTCTTCGGTCACCAGAATCGCAATTACGTGGAAGCGCAGCCCGAACTGCTGATCGCCTTCGACGAGAACGGCAACGTGGTCGCCGCGAACCGGCGCGCGCGCGAATGCATGCCGTGCCTGGACGGCCCGCGTCATATCGACGAGATCTTCGATTCGTCGCACGTGCAGTTGCGTGACATCGGGCGCATCGAAACCATCGCGGCGCTGCGCCTGCGTGCGAACGGCGCGATGCTGTATGCGCGCATTCGCGCGCCGCTCGGGGCGAACGGTTACTGCGGACACAGCGTACGGAGCGGCCACAGCGGCGGCCGCGCGGCGCCTGGCGCCATGCCGCTGCGGCGCGACGCCGCCGACGCGCACGAATACGATCGCAGCGCGCTCGGCCCCTTCCTGCGCAGCGCCGACGCGCGAGTGGCCGAGAACGCGCGCATCGCGCAGCGTGTGGCGGGCAAGCGCCTGCCGATCCTGCTGCTCGGCGAAACCGGCGCCGGCAAGGAAGTGTTCGCGCGCGCCATTCACGACGCCAGCGCGCGACGCAATCGCCCATTCATCGCGGTGAATTGCGGGGCGCTGCCCGAGTCGCTGATCGAGAGCGAACTGTTCGGCTATGCGCCGGGCGCATTCACGGGCGCGCGCCGCCACGGCGCGCGCGGCAAGCTCGCAATGGCCGACGGCGGCACGCTCTTTCTCGACGAGATCGGCGACATGCCGCTCGCGCTGCAGACCCGCCTTTTGCGCGTGCTGGCCGAGGGCGAAGTCCTGCCGCTTGGGAGCGAAACGCCGGTGCGCGTCGACATCGACGTGGTCTGCGCAACGCACCGGGACCTCGCGCAAATGGCCAGCGCGGGAGCATTCCGCGACGATCTCTACTATCGCTTGAGCGGTGCGGTACTCACGTTGCCGCCGCTGCGCGAGCGGCGCGACATCGCGATGCTCATCGACATGGTATTCGCGGAAGAAGCGCAAGCCGCAGGCCGCCCGCTCGCGCTCGACGCCACGCTCGCGCAGCGGCTCGCGGCGTTTGCGTGGCCCGGCAACCTGCGGCAGCTGCGCAATGCGATGCGCTACGCATGCGCCGTATGCGACACCGTGCGGGTCGAAGCGCGGCACCTGAGCGCCGACCTCGCGGCGAGCCTGCCGCAACTCGCACCGCCTGCCGCGTCCGGCTCCCCAGCCGGCATCCCGCCAACGTCGCCACTCTGCGACGAAGATGAGCGCGCACGCATCGTCGCCGCGCTCACGGCGCACCGCTGGCGTCCGAACGCCGCCGCGCAGGCGCTAGGCGTCTCGCGCGCGACGCTCTACCGGCGCATTGCAAAGCTCGGCATCGTCGGGCCGCATCGCGCTTGAGCCGGATTGCGCCGACAGCCGCGCGTTTCGCGTCGCCAGATTGCACAGAAGTATTAAATATTGTGCGGCGCGATTTACTTGCCACACATCGACCGGTATAAATCGAGCGCTCGCGATCCACGGATACGCCATCTGGCCTATTCTTGTACCGCAGCCCCCTCCGCTGGATGCGTCGTCCGTTCCCGGCTAACTGAAATGCCCTCAATGGAGTGATTGCCATGCTCAAGAAGCTGCTGATGCTGTTCCTCGCCATCGGCCTGTCGCTGTCCGCCGTGCTCGCCGCAGCCGTGGAAGTGAACACCGCCGACGAAACCGCGCTCGAATCGGTCAAGGGCATCGGCCCCGTCCACGCCAAGGCGATCATCGACGAACGCACGAAGAACGGCCCGTTCAAGGACGCCGACGACCTTGCGAGCCGCGTCAAGGGCATTGGCCCGAAGTCGGTGCAGAACCTCGAGGCGGCGGGGCTCACGATCAACGGCTCCTCGGCGCCGCCGGCGGGCAAGGCGGCTAGCGCGAAGAGCGGCAAGAACGCCGCTGCCACGAGCGCCGCGCCCGCTGCGACCACGGCCAATCCGATGACGGCGCAGACGCCGGCGGCCGCGACCACCGCGCAAGCCGCGTCGGAGACGGCCGCGGGCAAGTCGAAGCACAAGAGCAAGAAGGACAAGGCAGCCGCGGCTGCAAGCGCGCCCGAAGCGGGCTCCGCAGCGGCTGCGCCGGCCACGGCATCCGATACGAAGGCGAAAAAGCCCAGGAAGTCGAAGAAGGACAAGGCGGCTCCCGCCTCGGCCGCTTCCGGCGCCTGATTGCCGCCATCGTCCGGCGCGCGCAAGCCGGGCACCGGACCTCGAAAACGCGGCGCCGCCTTCGCGTGCGCCGTCCGACTTACCGGTCGCGTCTTCCGACGCGGCCATCACTCAGAGAGATCGTCATGAGTCTGCTAGATACCCTCGGTTCCCTGCTCGGTTCGCAGTCGCAACAGCAAGGCGGCGGCCAGGCCCAGCTCCTCGCCGCGGCGATGGAGTTCGTCAACAACCAGCCCGGCGGGCTGAACGGCCTTATCGAGAAGTTCCAGCAAGGCGGCCTCGGCGACATCGTGCAGTCGTGGGTCGGCAACGGCGAGAACCAGCCTGTTTCGGCGGATCAACTGCACAACGTGCTCGGCTCGGACGTCGTCTCGGGTCTCGCCCAGAAGGTCGGCATGCAGCCCGACCAGGTGAGCGGGCTGCTCGCCCAGGTGCTGCCGCACGTGGTCAACGCAGGCACGCCGACTGGCGAAGTGCCGCAAGGCGGACAGATCAACACCGAGAGTGTGCTCGGCACGCTTGGCGGACTTGCGTCGCTGCTCGGCGGCGGCAACAAGCAGGCATAAGCGCTTCGTTGCGGGAATGAAAAAAGGGCATCGGATCACTCCGCTGCCCTTTTCGTTTCGGCTTAGCGCGCGCCTGCCGGCACGTGTCTCATCCGAGGCTCGCTGCTCGCCTTAGTGCACCACGCGCTCGAACACGAACTTGCCGTCGTGCACGCCGACCGGAATCACATCCTTCGGTCCGAACTTGCCCGCGAGGATCAGCTTGGCGACCGGGTTCTCGATCTCCTGCTGAATCGCGCGCTTGAGCGGCCGTGCACCGAACAGCGGGTCGTAACCGACCTCGGCGATCTGGCCCAGCGCCTCGTCCGACACCATGAGTTCCATCTCGAGCTTCTCCAGACGCTCGCGCAGACGCTGCAGCTGGATCTTCGCAATCGACTCGATATTCGAGCGATCAAGCGCATGGAACACCACGACCTCGTCGATCCGGTTCAGGAACTCGGGGCGGAACTGCTGCTTCACTTCGTTCCACACGGCGTCCTTCACCGCTTCCTGCGGCTCGCCCGCCATCGCCTGAATGAGGTGCGAACCGAGGTTCGACGTCATCACGATCACGGTGTTCTTGAAGTCGACGGTGCGGCCCTGGCCATCGGTCATGCGGCCGTCGTCGAGCACCTGCAGCAGCACGTTGAACACGTCCGGGTGCGCCTTTTCGACTTCGTCGAGCAGGATCACGCTATACGGCTTGCGACGCACGGCCTCGGTCAGATAGCCGCCCTCTTCATAGCCCACGTATCCCGGCGGCGCGCCGATCAAACGCGCCACGCTGTGCTTCTCCATGAACTCGCTCATGTCGATGCGGATGAGATGATCTTCCGAATCGAACAGGAAGCCCGCCAGCGCCTTGCACAGCTCGGTCTTGCCCACACCCGTCGGCCCGAGGAACAGGAACGAGCCATACGGCCGGTTCGGGTCCGAGAGACCGGCACGCGAGCGGCGAATCGCGTCGGCAACAGCGGTAATGGCCTCGTCCTGGCCCACCACGCGCTCATGCAGCTTATCTTCGATCTGCAGCAGCTTTTCGCGCTCGCCCTGCATCATGCGCGAAACGGGAATGCCGGTCGAACGCGACACGACTTCCGCGATTTCTTCGGCGCCCACGAGCGTGCGCAGCAAGCGCAAACGTGTGGGGTTGTTCTGCTCGTTCGCCTCGGCTAGCGTCACCTGCTTGAGCTGCGCTTCGAGTTCCGGCAACTTGCCGTACTGGAGTTCCGCAACCTTCTCGAGCTTGCCTTCGCGCTGGAAGCGATTGATGTCCGCGCGCACGCGGTCGATCTCTTCCTTGATCTGCGCGCCGCCCTGCACTGCGGCTTTCTCGGTGGTCCAGATTTCTTCGAGGTCCTTATATTCGAGGCTCAGCCGGTCGATCTCTTCCTCGATCAACTGCAGACGCTTTTGCGACGCTTCGTCCTTCTCCTTCTTGACGGCCTCGCGCTCGATCTTCAGCTGGATCAAGCGGCGATCGAGCTTGTCCATTGCTTCGGGCTTCGAATCGATTTCCATCTTGATCTTCGAAGCCGCTTCGTCGATCAGGTCGATGGCCTTGTCCGGCAGGAAACGGTCGGTGATGTAGCGATGCGACAGCTCCGCCGCCGCGACGATCGCCGGGTCGGTGATTTCCACGCCGTGGTGCAGCTCGTACTTCTCCTTCAGGCCGCGCAGGATCGCGATGGTCGCCTCGACCGACGGTTCATCGACGAGCACCTTCTGGAAGCGGCGTTCGAGCGCGGCGTCCTTTTCGATGTACTTGCGATATTCGTCGAGCGTGGTCGCGCCGATGCAGTGCAGCTCGCCGCGCGAAAGCGCCGGCTTGAGCATGTTGCCCGCGTCCATCGCGCCTTCGGCCTTGCCCGCGCCGACCATCGTGTGAATTTCGTCGATGAAGACGATGGTCTGCCCTTCGTCCTTGGCGATGTCGCTGAGCACGGCCTTCAGGCGCTCCTCGAACTCGCCGCGATATTTCGCGCCCGCGAGCAGTGCGGCCATGTCGAGCGAGAGCACACGCTTGCCCTTGAGCGTCTCGGGCACTTCGCCGTTGACGATGCGCTGCGCGAGGCCTTCGACGATGGCCGTCTTGCCCACGCCCGGCTCGCCGATCAGCACCGGATTGTTCTTGGTGCGGCGTTGCAGGATCTGGATCGAGCGGCGGATTTCGTCATCGCGGCCGATCACGGGGTCGAGCTTGCCCGAGCGCGCGCGCTCGGTCAGATCGACGGTGTACTTCTTGAGCGCTTCACGCTGGCTCTCGGCGTCCTGGCTGTGCACCTGCGCGCCGCCGCGCACCGCGACGATCGCGGCTTCGAGCGCCTTGCGCGTCAAGCCGTGCTGGCGCGCGAGGCGACCCGCTTCGCCCTTGTCTTCGGAAACGGCGAGCAGGAACATCTCGCTCGCGATATACGTGTCGTTGAGCTTCTGCGCTTCCTTGTCGGCCTGATTGAGCAGACCCGTGAGCTCGCGGCCGATCTGCACGTTGCCGTCGGTGCCCCGCACCTGCGGCAAGCGATTGATGGCGTCGTTCAGCGTGTTCTGCAGCGCCTGGACCTGCACGCCCGCACGCGACATGAGCGAGCGCGCGGAGCCGTCCTGCTGCGCGACGAGCGCAGCCAGCAGGTGAACGGGTTCGATGTACTGGTTATCGTGGCCCACCGCGAGGCTTTGCGCGTCGGCGATGGCTTCCTGGAACTTGGTGGTGAGTTTGTCGATTCTCATTGGATGCGAGACCTCCAGATTTCTAGACTGTCACCAAATTTGAGGGGGGACACGCCGGTTTCAAGCGCTCTGGCGTCATTTTTTCCGATTTTTTGGATTCGAGCACGGGCAGCGGCCGTCGGCAAGCCCTGCCGAGGCGTGACAAAACGGGGAAAGAATGCGAGGCAGCCGCACGAGGCAGCGTGCCGCAGCACGAAAGAGAAGAAAAAACGAAGATGACGCTGACGCGCCCTTCAATGCTCGCGCGAAGGCGCGAGTCGAGCCGCCTGCGCGTGCGGCATGAACTGGATCGGCGCGAGGCCAAGCAGCCCGGTCAGTTCGTCTGCCGGCTGCGCCAGCTCGCCGATGGTATGGCGGTCGAGTTCCGCGAGAAACGCATCGCGCGCCGCGGCCAGTGCGTGCTTGAGCCGGCACTGCGGCTCGATGACGCAGCTACGCCGGTCGCCATGCTCGTCCGGAAAGCAGCCGACGAGCGAAAAGTCGCTCTCGGTCTCACGGACCACTGCGCCAACGCTCAGATCGAGTGAAGCCGGCGCGAGCCGCAAGCCCCCATTGCGCCCGCGAACAGTGTCGACCCAGCCAAGCTCGCCAAGGCGCTGCACGACTTTCATCAGATGATTCTTCGACACGCCGTAGGCGTCCGAAATCTCCTGGATCGTGGCCAGGCTGTCGCGACGCAGCGCGAGATACAGCATCACGCGCAACGAATAGTCGGTGTAGTCGGTCAGTCTCATGGCGGTCGCAATGACAGAGGTGGTGCGGGTGACAGAAACCCATACAATAACATGCAGGTAGCATGCAGGTTTTTCCCGGACTGGGTATGATTGGCACTTCGATGGACGCTTCGCAGTGCCTGGCAGCTTGCATGCGGCCCATTGCCGCATCGGGCCGGCGCCCCGCCGCCGACTACACTCCAGGCACTCCAGGTATCACCCAGGCCCCCAATGAC
>NZ_JAMBPS010000059.1:0-42596 GCF_024206515.1 Paraburkholderia sp. CNPSo 3281
TACGCAAGATCGTCAAGACGCGTGGGCACTTCCCCACGGACGAGGCCGCGACCAAACTGCTGTGGCTGGCCTTGCGCAATATCACGGCTGACTGGAGCCGTGCCGCACATGACTGGAAAGCCGCGATGAACCAGTTCGCGATCCTCTACGAGGATCGCTTCACCAGGAATCATTTGTAGAATGCAATTGATGACCTGCCAGACGGCAGGTTTTTATCTGCCTTGCACACAAAAATTCAGACACTTCCAGTCCGACCTCTACAACATCTTGCTTTGATGCCTTCGTGGG
This sequence comes from Paraburkholderia sp. CNPSo 3281, assembly GCF_024206515.1. NCBI lineage: Bacteria > Pseudomonadati > Pseudomonadota > Betaproteobacteria > Burkholderiales > Burkholderiaceae > Paraburkholderia > Paraburkholderia sp. CNPSo 3281. The sequence goes on from NZ_JAMBPS010000059.1 coordinate 289, forward strand.
TTATAAAGATCTATCCGGAAACCATGTTCCGAGATGAAAACCGCACTGGTTGATCTTCAAAAGATCGGCAACTACTCGAAGTGTTCAACTTGTGAGGTATCTTCGATACAGCACTGTGGGTGAGCTCATTCCACTATGTCCGGCGCATCAATGCACGCTTTTCGGCCGGCTGACCCATATGGAATTTGCTAAGGAAGGTATCAGCTAAAACGGGAGTCCAAGATTCACGGCTCCAATCAACTTGTTTCGCGCCGCCCAAGCTGCAGTCCATCATGTAACTCGTTGCGTTCGTTGCTTGGTGAAGTAATCCACAACAGACAAATACCCCTCAGACGGCCCTAGCCGATTTGTTGCACTACGACAAAAACATTGAAGGGACATTGTGCAACCAAATCGTCGAACCTCAGTTCACTCTCAGCCGGATCGACGTCGGTGGCCATGCCCAGGCGCCCGCCATTGGACGGAATATGACACCGCGCCCGGTTCGCAGGGAGCGGGGCCACGTGAACGGCAAACGGCGATCTCCGCAAATGGAGGCCGCCGTCCGCGCCAAATCAGCGTGGCCTTGATGTGCTGCACCCTGAATCGTCCGTCAAGTGAGCGAACAACGTGTCCATGATCCAGTCCGGTATTGGGACGGAATATTCATGAAATCCGCGGATCAGGTGTTCCCTGAAGCCAGGCGTCGCCTCATAGTGTTTCTCGATATCGTAAAGCATCTGATATCGCTCCGGATGCTTCTTGTACAGCAATGCATCTTTCTCAAAGAAATGTGCACGTGCGGCGTGAGATTCCCTATCCAACGATCTTGGTTGGGCTGGATGGAATACGACGATATTGTGTCCGTATGGAACGGCCCCTTGATGCAGCATTCGCCAACCTATATCCGTATCCTCCCTGAAGTGCGGGTGATCGAACTGGAGGTCGAATCCTCCCAGATACTGGAATACCGCCGATTTTACGAACAGATTGGCAGTCATGAAGCCAATTCCTTCGAATCCGACATTGCTCACCGGGCGCCATTCTGGGTCGTCGAGATGGTCGGATTCGATTCGGCCTTCAATCCCGACTACGTCGGGCTCCGAGAAGTAGGGGCGGGCATTGAGGAGCCAGTCCTCCCTGGGTTGGCAATCGTCATCGACGAATGCAATGATCTCGCCCTGTGCCAGCATCGCTCCGGTATTGCGCGCGCGAACCGCGCCCTTTACGGGACTATGGTAGTAAGTCATCGGGTAGCCAAATGATTCGTCGGCGCTCAGCCAGCGTTCTGCCGACTGATCCACCACGATCACTTCGAAGTCGCGTTCGATTTGAGATTGCAGACATGCAATCAGAATTTTCAATTGATGATGACGCTCGTACGTCGGGATAACAACCGAAAATTTGGGACGAGGTTGGCCCGCCATTCGCTGACGTGACTCGATGAATACCCCAAGCTGGTTGGAAATGCGTTCCCAAGCGTAGCCGTCTTCGACACATCGCCTAGCTTCCCGAGCAAGACGTTCTCGCGTCAATTTGTTGTTGAGTCCATCAATTGCAACGCCAAACGACTCGACAACGGGCTCCGCAATAATCATGACCTTTCGCCCACCGGTTTCGATGCCCCGTGCGCCCACCGCAGTCGTGACGACCGGCAGGCTCGATGCCATGAAATCGAACATCTTGATATTTGTGCCGGAGCCCGAAAGCATCGGGTTTATTGCGATATCTGAGGCCGTGAGCCAAGCAAGCTTCTGGGCTTCGTTCAAAAAACCAGTGACGATGACATTTTTGCCAGTGCCTTCTATCGTTGTGCCGACGCCGCCGGCGATGACGAAAGTCACGTTCGGTTTGGCGGGAGCGAGCTCCTCCGCGATGAAGTGTCCGGCTTCGACATTTGGCCCGTAACTGCTGCCGATGAAGATTGCGACGAACGCGTCGTCGCCCAGTCCAAGTCGTCTCCTGGCCTCGTGCTTATCGAGCGAGCCTTCGCCGGAATAGGCCATGACGCCATTAGGAACGACTCGCATGCGAGCGGGCGAAAAGCCATATATTCGATTGAAACGGAGCAGATCTTCGTGAGAGCAGGCGAGAATCCAGTCTGCTCGCCGGCCCACGTCATATTCATCCTGCGCGACTTGTCGTAGCAGCTTGGCCTCCACCGGGTTCGACTCATCGAGGAGCTGCGCCCGCAGATAACCTTCTACGTTCTGCGAATCATAGATAACAATTTGGTTCGGGCGGATGTAGTCGCGAACAAGAGGGAAGATCCATGGATGCGAAAAGATCACCACGTCGGCATTTGCTATCTCCTGACGTGCCGTCGCAAGATAATCAGGAGAAAGTCGACCTTGGCTGCTGAATGCAACGTCGATTACAACCTTGCCATTTGCCTGTCCGCTCAGGGCTGCCGCAGCGGCGTGATGCTCGTTGGACAGGGGAACGTCGATCTCAAAAAGTCCCGGGCTCAGCGTGTGTGCCCGGTAAGGTTCACCTGGCCAGTCGTATGTGCCAACGTATCGGCACTCGATATTTTCGCCAAGATTGTGGTAGAGACCCAGCAAGCGTAGGCGCCCGCCACCGATGGGTGGGTCGATTGGCTGCATGTCGAGAACGATGACTCTAGATTTGTTCCTTGCGCGTTCCTGCGGCGGGGCGAAGCCGGCCGCCGCGAGTGCTGCGGCCGTTTTCTTCCACGACATCTTTTCGACCAGACGCATTCCGTTCAAGCCCATCTCGGCGGTTTGCTCGCGATTTTGATACATCCATTCAAGTGCTTTGCAAAGACTTTCTGAATTGGGTTGCGCAATCAGGCCCGTTTCTAGATTTCGCACGAAATATGTCGGCTCGCCAGAGTCCGTGCAGGTGACGACAGGCTTACCGCTCGCGAAAGCCTCGAGGGTGATGTAACCATAATCTTCGCGAACCGGCACAAACGGAACCGCGAGCGCACCAGCGTACAGTTCGACCAGTTGCTCATCGCTGATTCTGCCAAGGAACTTGATTCTGGGATCATTGCCGGCCAATTGCTTGAGATCGCTTTCGGCACTGCCCGTGCCAGCGATCAAAAACTTCAAATTCAACTTGGATTGGCGGATCGCTTTGATGATCAGGTCCACTCGTTTCCATGTGTGCAACCGCCCAGGAAGGAAGAAGTAGTCACTGGCTTCACCTCTTCGGAAGCCAGTGAATCCCAGCGGGGGGTGCAGCGGCTCGGCCTCGATTCCCCGCCACCGATACAAGCGCTTCGCTACCTCATGTCCAATTGCGAACCGTGCTTTCAGGCCGCCGATCGCCTCGTAATCGAGGTGATGTATGCGCGCACGCTGGACATAAGTCTCGTAAGTCGGGTGGGGTATCTCGGACGAAAACATGTCGTCGAAGACTCGTACTGTGTGTACCAGAAACAGCACATGTCGCGGGTGTCGTGCGGCATATGTTGGGACTTTTGTCGAGACCACCATGTCGTATTTCGACAGGTCGAGTTCCTTGCAATGCTGATAATTATTGATGATTTGATCAAAAGTCGACTCGTCAGCCCGGATTTCGATCAGATCGGCGTCGCAACCGAGGTCGCGGAATCCTTGGGCTACCCCGGTGTAAAATCGCTCCGCGCCGCCTTGCTCTCCGCTGGCGGAAACTGCTGCCAACACAGCAATCTTTTTCCCCCGGAGTTCGAACTCGATTTCATGTATCGAATCCTGGGCTTCGTAGTTACTGTTTTGCATTTTTATGCTCAAGTTCGGTTCTAATTCTGCGCAAGATTTCGTCGTTCGAAATTTCCGATTCCTGATTTTCAATCGATAGTCTGTGTCTAATTTCATCGATTTTCACCGCCTGTGCAGTGTTATGGAGCGAGGCGACAGGCACTTCTGCAGGCGGATTTTCAGACAACAGCTGTTCTGACCTAATTTGTTGTAGGCGAGCCAACAGACCGGGGATCGGAAGAATGCGCATGCCGAACCGCTTGAGCTTCGGTCGGCGAGCGACATAAAGAACGGCATGCCACATTGGATCGCGAAGAACCGCACGCATTCGCGGTATTCCGATGCTTCGGCTGACGGCACGCAATGGCGCAGTGATGCGCCATGAAGTGCTGCCGTAGATGGCCTCGACGTGTTGTACGCGGATAGCCTCCACTTGTTGTGCGCGGGATTCGGCCTGCTCGGCGCGATGAGCCGCAGCATACGCGCGTGACTCGGCCAGTTTTGCCTGGAATTCCAGTTCTGGTATACGCGATTCGGTCCGTTTCGCACGGGTTTCCGCTTCGCGCTTGCCCAATTCGGCCAGTTGTGCCCGAGATTCCGCTTCTCCTTCGCGCAACTCGGCCAGTTGTGCCCGAGATTCCGCTTCTCCTTCGCGCAACTCGGCCAGTTGTGCCCGAGATTCCGCTTCTCCTTCGCGCGACTCGGCTAGTTTTGCACGGGACTGTGCTTCTTGTTCGCGCAGTTCAGCCTGTTGTGCACGCGACTCGGCTAGCTGTGCGCGCGACTCGGCAAGTAGCGCGCGTGACTCTGCTAACTTCGCAGCGGACTCAACTGTAGCGATGCGCTGGTCGATTCGGCCGTCGTAACGAGCAGCAAGACTCTCCAGTGTTAGCCCATACTCTTGGGAAAAGCATGAATCGAGCAGGGCCAGCACATCATCCGCCGCTCGCTTTTGTGCGACGATTGCATAGTCTGGGCTCGCGCCGGAAAGTACATCCTGAAGAGAGATGTTTTTGGACGTCGCGAGTTCGGGCGACTCCTGCAAGCGAAGCGTCTTGGTGCGGGCGAATCGATAGTAGTCCGGCACGAAGGCCAGCAAATCCGGAGGGATGGGGCGTTGATGCGTTGGGTCCAGATAGAAATTGCGAGTTGCAACAACGATGTTTTCCGGATTGGGTGTTTCCATGATCAGCAAACCGCCGGGTTTGAGCACTCGCAAGGCTTCCCGTACGAGGGTCTGCAACTGATCAAAGGAAATATGCTCGACGACGTGGAAGGCGGAAACGACGACTTGGCTTTCGTCAGGAAGCCCGGACAGGTAGGCAAGGGCATCGCCGTGCTCGACGGTCAATCCCAATTCGTGGCACGCAGTGAGCATGCCCTGATCGAGATCGACGCCTACGGTCTGCACGCCAGCCTGATTCAAAATCTCGAGCCACTCACCACGACCGCATCCGAGATCAACGGCGCCCGCGTCAGGGTAAACCGATCGTAATGGGCGGATAAATGGAAGGTAGACTGAAAGTCGGCTTTTAATGAGTTCCCGCGAACCTCGGTAGCGTTCTTCAAAAGAGCGGTAGAACCCGTCGGGTCCTGAATTTTGACGATCATCCATGTAATTCTGAACTCTAAGAGTGTGGGTGTTCAGGCGTTGGGTTCGTCGAGGCCAGCTAGACGACTAAGCTGGTATGGTCGAACTTGAATCGTGTAGCATTTCATGTCGCGGCGCTTTAATTTCTTCCGAATTGGGTGACCTCGGTACGGTGCATTGGGTGACCTGTACGGTCGCCCCCGTGAAGTGCATGGATTTGAGGGCGTGGGCACCATTCGAGACGTGCAAGTACTGCGTCGGCAAGTTTCCGTCACAGCGTGGAATCCGCCGCATGTCGCTGCTTACGCTGGGGTCACGTGGGGCCGAAAATCTCGGATAGAGACACTTCACCGAGTAACCGATGGGCTGGGGTTTTATGCGCCACCAGGCGTTCGGTGACGAGGATGCCGTCGCCAGCGAAAGCCAAAGGACTCGCCAGCGATGGTCGCGCACCTTAAATTTTAACCCAGTTTGGAAGCAACTCATATGGCGTCAAGGGGCACCGAGCGTGACGGTCTAGTCAAATGCTCGCGTGATCAGCTTGCGATTGGTCTAGCTGGACACCTCCGGGCTAGGGCCACATCAGCACCGCGCATCTCGCTGCGCCCGGCGCCGCATTCATTACTTGTATCATGCGAATCTGTCGTTCGCCAGCATCGCCAGTCTGCACTGCTGTCTATGCGCCCGATCGTACGATAGTCTGTTTGCCGAATCCTTTCAGTCCGCGTTGAGCAGGCGGCTGTACCGGGCAATTCCACCGAGAATGATCTGGAGCCTAAGTGTTTCAATATTGCATTTGGTCAAGCGACGCGCGGCCAGTGCTGACCACAACCGGACGTCGAGTCTCGATCGCTGTTGCAGCAGTTCAAGAGTTTCGCTATTTAGTTCCTGTTCCAGTGCGAGCCGGAGATGCTTGGGCACTTTAGCTGTTTCATTCAGACGGCTCGAGGGCATGTCGATCTCAAGCCAATTTTTCAGTCGCTGGCCAAAGGATGGATTCTCGATGATGTCAGAATAGGAGAATCCATCAAGGCGTTCGAATGCGTGTGCAAGCAGGTTGTCATCCATTCGACCATCGATGAATTGATCGGCAGGGATGCCGCTACCTGGCCAAAGCAGCATCCGAACGGTCATGTTGTCGGTTTGGCACGCGATGCGTGTATCCGATAGAAATTCCTTCAGGCTCAAGCGCGATAGCCTTACGAACTCTGCCCATTGTCCCCATCCCGTAAGGTCTTCGTCTCTTTGGCATCGCCAGAACACCCAAAGTGACAGCACACGGACAAGCGGCTCCCGCAAGAAGGTTATGTATTGGGCGTCAGGATAGCGAGTTTTTAGAGTATGGTGCGAGAAGTGGCCCATGACCAGATTCGCATTGGCTGGCATGTCGGCTGGTTCCTGATAGACCACATTCGTTCGTTCGCTGATGCTTGAGTAACCGTTGAATGCACCGAACAGCGTGCGGTCGAAGCCCCTGACATCTACGGCGGGTTTGAGCGATGCGGAGATGTCATGCATGACTGACGTTCCCGCTGTCTTCGGGATATGCATCATTGCGAGCATTTTCCGAGAGTCGCGAGCAGCGCCGCTGAATTCATGTTTCGCCAATGGTCTTGGTTTGAAGATGGAAGCAATGAAGTTGCAGCTGGCTTTCATGTTTTTTTCTGAAGATTGGAGTGGAGTGTTTCGGATATACAAGTTGCTGATTAATTTTCCGTCGGACCAGTGACGTTACATGTATTGGATGATGATTGCGATGGAATACATTTTGCCGAAAGGAGCTGTGTGGTTACGGAATCCAATTTATGCTTGAGGTTTGAGGCGTGGTGCCCGAGAATTATTTTTTGTAGTGTGGATGCAGTTGAAAGTCTGTGCGAATATCGGGTTTCTGTGATAAATCATTCAGAAGTTTAAATTTTCGAGCACTCTATTCGCCTTTAATGGCAAAAGCCGATATGCTGGCGTAGGCCACGCAATCTCCTTCGAGAGTCATTTCTAGTGCAACAGCCCACGAACTCATGCTGGAACAATGCAGGCGGGGAGCGCACGTAACTATAATCGGTGATCTGCTGCACGAGTTGATCCATGCTGGCGGTTTGCGCCCAGCGCGATGTGGGAGTTAGCCGCAAGGTCACAGACCGCAGCGCTTTGTCGCCTAGTCCTCACGAGTCTCCGATAACGCATTGTTTCGCAAAACTCGAAACTTTGTGGTCGGCCACGATAGCGCGTGCACCGGAGACCGGTGTGTTGGAGTGCAACGTCTGCTAACGTTTCCGAATCCATTCCTCGTTGCCCTATGCAAAGTTCCTCCAATTTATCTGGAGATATTTTAGTTGTCGCAGCCTTCCAAGGTAACGTCAACGTGATAAATCGCAACAAGGTGATCCTACGCAATGCCGGTGATGCATTGCGCATTGAGGGCAATGCAAAAAAGGTGGAATGTACTGGGGCGCCGAAGTTGGCGCCAGATTGTTGCAATTTGTGTAATAAACAGAAAGGCGGATTGCTTGAATCGCCAAAATTCGTCAAAATAACTGCTTTTTCGGCCCTCTTTTGAGTTGGCGCGCCCAGCGCCAAGTTGCGCGAACTGACGATAATGATTCCCGTATCGAGCGGAGACCACTTCGAAGTATCCACATCGGTGGTCGTATTCCGGCCCGACCGGGCACTGCTGGCGCGCACGCTGACGAGCCTCGCTGAGGCCGGTGCCGCGCTGAGGCGCTCGGGCAATGAAGGAACAATCCATCTTTACCTAATCAACAACGGCGGCTTACCGGACATGGCCGAAAGTCTCGCCGCGCTTTCACGTGCCGGCGTCAGCCACACGCTGATCGACGGCCACGGCAACGTGGGTTACGGGCGTGGCCACAACCTCGCCCTTGCGCAGCCACTGGGCCGCTTTCACCTGGTTCTGAATCCCGATATCGACATGCATCCGGATGCGCTGGCGCAAGCTGTTGAATTCTTGGATGCGCACCCGGAAGTGGGACTGCTAACGCCCGCCATCTTCGACGACGCAGGCGAACTGCAGTACCTCTGCCGTCAATATCCGACGCTGATTGACCTGCTCGCGCGCGGCTTCTTGCCGACGTCGATGCGGCGCCTGCTTGCGCGCCGCCTTGCGCGCTACGAAATGCGCAACCAGATCAACGTGCGTGACATGCTCTGGGATCCGCCGATCGTGAGCGGATGCTTCATGCTGTTCAGATCCGACGTGCTAAAAAGGCTCTCGGGATTCGACCCTCGTTACTTCCTGTACTTCGAGGACTATGATTTGAGCCTGCGAGCGCATGATGTCACGCGCGTCGTGTATGTGCCGGCGGTGCGCGTGCTCCATCACGGAGGCGGAGCATCGCGGAAGGGTGCGGCGCACATTCGCATGTTCGCTGCGTCGGCTTTCAGGTTCTTCAACCGTTTCGGATGGAAGTGGCTTTGAGCAACATCCTGGTTACCGGTGCGAATGGCTTTGTCGGCCGCTCGGCGTGCCGGGTCATGGCGGCTAACGGACACGACGTGACGGCGCTCGTACGACGCGCGGGCACGTCCGCCGGCGCTACGCGCGAGTGGTGCCATGCCGAGGCCGATTTTGCCGGGCTGGCCGAGGCATGGCCGCGCGATCTAATTCCCGATTGCGTTGTGCATCTTGCGGCGCGCGTGCATGTGATGAACGACACGGCGGCAGATCCCCTTGCGGCCTTTCGTGCCACCAACGTCGAAGGTGCAATGAGGGTGGCTCGTGCGGCCTGCGAACGTGGCGCGCGGCGGATGGTATTCGTGAGCAGCGTGAAGGCGGCGGCCGAGTTCGATAGCGGCGTGCCGCTCACTGAGTCCATGCAGGCGACCCCTGATGATGCCTATGGGCGTTCGAAGCTGCTGGCGGAGGAGGCGCTCTGGCAATATGGCGCACAGAGCGGTCTCGAAATCGTGATCGTGCGTCCGCCACTCGTGTATGGACCGGACGTCGGCGCAAACTTCCTGCAGATGATGAACGCGTTGTGGCGGCGTCTGCCGCTGCCTCTCGGCGCAGTGGACGCGTCTCGCAGTATCGTCTACGTGGAAAACCTCGCGGATTCGCTCATGCGTTGTGCCACTGATGCACGCGCAGCGAACGCGTGCTTTTATGTTCGAGATGGTGAGGACCTGTCGGTGGCCGGGCTGCTGCGCGCATTGGGTCACCATCTGGAACGCCCGGCGCGTCTTTTCCCAGTTCCGGTTTCCCTGTTGCGCGCGGGCGGCGCGCTCATTGGGCGTTCAGCTGAATTAGGGCGCCTTACGCAGAGCCTCAGAGTCGATGACTCGCGTATTCGCGAGACGCTCGGCTGGAAGGGCCCATTTACACTGGACGAAGGACTGACTGCGACGGCGCGCTGGTATTGCGCCACGCATTAAATTTTAGGAGAACTCTGAAGCCGATGTTGCTGGCATCGATATCGATACCTCTGTGTGCTGCCGCGGTCGCAGTGATTTGCGCAGCGCTTTGTGCGGCGGTGTTGGGCGCGCTGCTCAAGAGCGGGCTCGCGTGGCGTCTTGCTACGGATGTGCCGAACGAGCGTTCTTTGCACGAGCGGCCGACGCCGCGCGTGGGCGGTTGGGGCATGATTCCCGTGGCGGTCGCCGCTATCCTGCTACTTGCACCCTCGCTGTGGCTGATGGTCCTTGGCGCAGTTTTCCTTGCCGCAGTTTCGCAGATTGACGATCGCCGCGGCTTGCCTGCGCGCGTGCGCTTTGCGGCGCATTTCGTGGCCGTACTGGCGTTGATCGTCGTATATCCCGCCTCAATCCCTTGGTGGTTCCTTGCGGGTTTGGCGTTTTTGATGTTGTGGCTGATCAATCTCTACAATTTCATGGACGGTTCGGACGGCCTCGCCGGCGGCATGGCGCTGTTTGGATTCGGTGCGTACGCAGTCGCGGCGCTTTTCGGGCCAATACCAATGCGTGAGCTGGCTTGGGCTGGTGCCGCCGTCGCTGGTACAGCATGCGGTTTTCTGCTTTTCAACTTCCATCCAGCAAAGATTTTTCTCGGCGACGCCGGTTCGATCCCCACAGGCTTTCTCGCCGGCGCGATGGGCTACTGGGGCTGGCGTGCTGGAGCGTGGCCGATTTGGTTCCCGGCGCTCGTGTTCTCCCCCTTTATTGCCGACGCTTCAGTGACCTTGATCCGGCGACTGCTGCGTGGCGAAAAATTTTGGCAAGCACACCGCGAACACTACTATCAACGCATGATTCGCCTTGGGACCGGTCATGCTGCAACGGCACTGGTGTGGTATTTGGTAATGTTTGCCGGCATAATAGTTGCTTTCTGGGCCTTGAGTCTCTCTACGGCCCTGCAATGGGGGATCGTTGCGGGTTGGGCTGTCGCTCTTCTTCTGATGGGTGCGGCAATTGACGTGCGCTGGCGCAGTTTCCAGTCCCTTACCAGACAATCCTGAGGTCTACGCTGATGCTGCGCAATAAAGCCTCTTGGCTCTCATTCAGCGCCTTTCTGTTCGATGTCGGCACGGTAGCCGCAGCATGGCTGGCGGCGTATATCTTACGCTTCAACGCGTCCGTCCCGACCGAATTCTGGCATGGTGCCGTGAACAACTTGGCTTGGGTGTTGCCGGTCTACGCCATCATGTTCCGCATATTCGGCCTGTATCGCGGTATGTGGGTCTTCGCGAGCCTGCCCGATCTGATGCGCATCTCGAAGGCGATCATGTCGGGGACCCTGATCGTGATGGTCGGCTCAGTCATGTTGCAGCCATCGCCGACCATTCCGCGCTCGGTGCTGATCGTCTCACCGCTTCTCTTGTTTTTCGTCATGGGCGGTGCGCGCGCGCTCTATCGAGCGGCGAAAGAGTCTTACCTCTATGGCGGCCTCGTAGCGCAAGGCAAGCCCGTCGTCGTAGTGGGAGCGGGCGGGGCCGGCGCAAGTCTCGCGCGAGAATTATCGCGTTCGGCGGAGTGGCGTCTAGTGGGCCTGCTTGACGACGATCCGGCCAAGCAAGGGCGCGAGATTTACGGCTACAAAGTGCTGGGCCCGATAAGCGAGATTGCGCGCTGGGGCGAGACGTTGCGCAGCGAATTCGCCATCATCGCCATTCCCTCTGCATCGGCCGAGGTGCAGCGGCAAGTTGCGTCGCAATGCCTACGCGCGGGTGTGAAGGCGCTGATGTTGCCGGCGCTGACGGAACTGTTGCCAGGCCAGGGTTTCCTCTCGCAGGTGCGGAACATCGACCTTGAAGACCTGCTTGGTCGCGACGCCGTCAACATCGATACGCCGCACGTCGAGGCTCTTCTGAGCGGCCGGGTGGTCATGGTCACAGGGGCGGGCGGATCGATCGGCTCGGAGCTATGCCGCCAGATTCTGCGCTTCGCGCCCGCGCAACTCGTTGCGCTCGATTTGTCCGAATACGCGATGTATCGGCTGACGGAGGAAATCCGCGAGCGTTTCCCTGATCTTTCTGTGGTGCCGGTCATCGGCGATGCGAAGGATGCGTTGTTGCTCGACCAGGTCATGTCGCGGTACACGCCTCACATCGTGTTCCACGCCGCAGCGTACAAGCACGTTCCGCTGATGGAGGAGCTCAACGCGTGGCAGGCGATACGTAATAACGTGCTAGGTACGTATCGTGTCGCGCGTGCGGCAATTAAGCATCAAGTGCGGCATTTCGTCCTTATTTCGACAGACAAGGCTGTCAATCCGACAAATGTAATGGGTGCAAGCAAGCGCCTGGCGGAAATGACGTGCCAAGCCCTCCAGCAGACGAGCGAGCGCACGCAGTTCGAGACGGTGCGTTTCGGCAATGTGCTGGGCAGCGCGGGCAGCGTGATTCCTAAGTTCCAGCAGCAGATCGCGAAGGGCGGCCCGGTCACGGTTACGCATCCAGAAATCACGCGCTTCTTCATGACGATTCCCGAGGCTTCGCAGCTCGTGCTCCAGGCATCGAGCATGGGTCGCGGCGGCGAGATATTCATTCTCGATATGGGCAAGCCGGTTAGGATTGTCGACCTCGCGCGTGATCTGATTCGCTTGTACGGCTTCAGCGAAGAGCACATTCGCATTGCTTTCACGGGGTTGCGCCCAGGCGAGAAGCTGTACGAAGAATTGCTTGCCGACGATGAAACGACGACGCGCACGCCGCATCCGAAGCTCCGTATCGCGCGTGCTCGAGAGGTGTCGGAGAATCTGCTGGACGAATTGCTGCCTTGGCTCATGCAGCATCGTGTACCAAGCGATGATGAGGTACGCCGTGATTTGCGCCGTTGGGTCCCAGAATACCAGCCATCGAGTGCGCCGAATCTGCAAAGTGTGGGAGCGACACCGTCTCGAGCCACCGGCTGAGGACATTGGCGAAACGGCGGCGGTGTTGCGGGCGGCTTAGCTATTTCGCGGGAAGTTTTGCCGACTCAATCGACTTCTATCGGCACGGTCGAAGTCGAGCCCGCGGACGCGCAACAGATAGTCAACAATGCGGTCGACGCAATGTTCGACCGCATTGCTCTTCTTGCGTTGCGCGAGATCCTGTCGAACAGGTGCATGATGAGCTGATCCAATGCTCGTGAATTATGGAATCTCACCACAACGAGTGCGTCGAGATAGCGCCCTGGGGTGACGCTGTTCTCAGAACTCAAGCGGCGTATCGGCAGAAACTTCGACGAACGACCTTTCGCTCAGAATGCGCCGTGTATTATCGAGCCGCCCGAGCGCACGGAAAATCTTCGACGCGTCACCGTGTGGCGGCGCGTATTTACAAAGAAGGTTTTCTCACCGGCACGGCAGCCATTTCGCCCGAGCTCGATGTGGCTCGGGCTGAAGCGAGCGAGCGCGACGTAGTCGGTATTGGTGATGAAAGACGCACGTCGGCTGTCTCGTACGCGTTAGTGCCTGCTACGTGCGCTCACCCAAAGCAGCGCACAAGTCACCACATCGCGTCGCGCAACGGCGCCTTCGAGCCGCTCAAACAGCTGGGCTGTCGTTGCGTCGATCTCTATATTGCCTCGAAGGGCACCAACCCAGAGGGGAATTTACACGCCTTCGTGCCGATTGGACAACCTCCTGTGGGACAAGTGCGTCGGCCACTACGACGAGGCCGCGCGCCAAGATTGCGGCCTTGTGCGCCGGCAGCGATGCCGGCATGTCCGATTCGACCGCAGCGCTTGATGCGCCGACAATCATCGTCCTGTCCGGCGAGGTCCACATGGAAATATGACGACTCGGCGGGGGAGTCGATACCGCGGCAATCGGCGAATTTAGACCTTGCTAGTCATGCGGCCTCAAGACCCTCAAGCAAGGTCAGTGGGGCGTATCGTGCCTTCGTGCTGTTACGCGCGACCACGTGCTAACATACTGTCTCAAGCGTGCGCATAGCCATGCCGCAGCTATTCGGCTCATCGATCTTTCTTGGCATGAGAGCATGCGTCTTGTCATTGACTTATAGGCTGCTTAAGGGGCAGGCAGCTCCGTGGTATGACGTTATTCCCGTGTACTCGCGCCTGCCGTCGCGCTTGAGGCACGTGGCCACGAAGTCATGATCACGCTCTCGGGCGCGTTCATGGGCACGATGGAAGAGTTGGTCTCCGAATTCCCTGCGATCCCCTGCCGCAAGAGAATTTGCGCGTGTGGAATCCAGCCGCGCGGTACCGCACCGACTTTCCACGAAGAATCGTATTGCGAGATGCTGCGTGATGCAAATATTACCGTCCGGTTCTCACAGGTTGTCGCCAACGGGTCGACTCTGCTCGCGAACGATCAACCGGAACGACGCGACCTGCCGCTGCCGATCGGCGTGGCGCATCGGGGCACCGATTTCCGGGAGCGGAATCGCGACGAGGTCTTGGCCGTTGAGCCGCAGGTAGCGCTTGCCGATCGAGACGCGCCGGTGCAGCGAAGCGGAGCTGCAGGCGCTCTAGAACGCGAGCACGGGTCACGAGACATCTTCGCCGCGCCTAGTCGGCTTGCGGATCGCCGAGGCGCTGAAGGTAGGCGTGCCGTTATTAGCGCGCGATTTGCCCGTTTTTCAGGCGATTGGAGGCGAGCACCCTCGCTACTTCGCTGCGATTGATCCGCAAAGCTGCTTGCTTATGCGATTCGCTACTAGGCATTGAATGAATTCGTGCTTTCGTCCGCTATTGCCCGAGTCATCGACTTCGGCGAGTCGCAGTCGGAGTCGGTGTGACGTCATCGGTGCGGATATGCGGCGCGAGACATTGGGGCTGGTTGGCGCACAAGCCGGTGATCAGACTTCGCGCGCAGGTGAGGGCGCCGGCGAAACTCTGTTCGAGCGAATGATTGAGTGAGCCGAAAATGGGTGCTTGAACGACGTTCATCCGGCAGTGATAGGTGTGATCCTGTTTGGTTTAGTTAAATTCATAAACGGAGTGGTGTGTGAGTAATTTTGAATGCGCGGGAACCAGCAAGAACCGCGAAGCCGTTCGGGGCGCATCCTCTACGAAACTCAAGCGTGCGATTCAGGCGACCGTCCTGTTTGTCGTCTTCCTTTTCGCGATTTACTACGTTCACGTTGCCGTCTTCGAAGTGAATGTGGTGTTTTATGCTGCGATATCTGACGGTGTGCTGGCGGCGTTCCTGACCGGCGCCGTGATATTCCTGTTGAGATATTTCGATGCACTCAACAAGTTCGAAAAATCACAGCTTGTCGCGATTTGGCTGCTGGCGGGCTATGGTTTTGCCATCTCGGTCCCGACGGTCATTGACCGGTCGCTTTCTTTTTATATTCTCGAAAAGCTTCAGCAACGGGGCGGCGGTATCAAGCTCGACAGTTTCGAAGATGTTTTTACGAAGGAGTACGTAAAAGAGGATCAGCTCGTCGCAGTTCGTCTCACGGAGCAGCAGCAATCAGGGACAATCGTCATTGAAAACGGTTGCGTAAAATTGACGAAGAAGGGCGACGAACTGGCGACTTTCAGTCAGATGTTTCGGCATCACCTTTTGCCGAAGAAGCGCCTACTTATGGGAACATATTCCGACGTGTTGACCGATCCGTTCAGGAATAGTCCGAATATCGAGAGCTATCGCTGCAAATAACTCGCGAAAATTCATGTCGAAAAAACTTAACACCTCGATTGCGATTGGCTCGTTTCTGGTAGCCTTTATGGCTATACCGCTCGCGCAGCTGGCACATTTTTCGATGATGCCGGGCGATCTCGGCGATGCCCGGCTGAATAACTATTTTCTTGAAAATATCTATCAGACACTCCAAGGTGGCCAGAAATCATTCGTCCATCTGAGCTTCTTTTATCCCTATCCATACATTCTTGGATTCTCGGATAATCTTTTTGGTGCCGCGCCTGCTTATCTGATACCTCGATTCATCACAGGGAGCTCGGACACCGCCTTTCAAATCTGGTATCTAATCGGATATGTGGCGAACTACGCGGCGACGTATTACGCTCTAAGGAAGCTTCGTCAGGGTGGGATTGCTGCTGTGGTCGGGGCGATTATTTTCACGTTTGCGTTGCCCGTGACGGCTCAATCCGGGCATGCCCAATTGGTATATCGGTTCGGGGTTCCGCTGTCGGCTACTGCTCTAATTTTTTTTCTGGAACAGAAAAGCTGGCGTTATCTCGCGATCTCGGGGGCGTGGCTCGTCTGGCAGTTTTATTGCACCATTTACGTCGGTTTTTTTCTGCTGATGCTGCTGGTGTCGATCGCGAGCATTTATATTTTGACCCCGTCTATTCGTCGAGCGGAAAGTCTCCGTAGCGCCGCTACTGATTTCTGCGTGTCATGGACGCGCTCGACCTCCGCTGCGAAGATCGGGTTCTCTGTTGCGCTCATAGCTCTTCTCATCTTGATGAGTCTGCTGTTTTATCCGTATCTCAAGGTGAGCGAACTCTACGGGGCGAAGCGGGAATGGAGCGAGATCGCAACGATGCTGCCTCGTATCCAGAGCTATTTCCTCGCAGACTGGTCCTGGTTGTGGACATCGCAGTCGAGAATATTTGCCGATATTCCAATGCGGCATGAGCACCAGCTGTTCATTGGCCTAGTGCCAATGATGCTCGCCGTGTGCGGCGCCATGTTCGGTAGCAGGGAAAAGGATGGGGTCGCGTTTCCCCTGCTCGGCGGAGCGCTGGCATTGCTGATTCTGATTACGGCCTACTTCGGCGGCTATAGTCTTTGGATCCTGTTCTGCAAGCTGCCACTCGCGTCCGCCATTCGTGTAGTTACCCGAATCATTCTCGTACTACTTTTCCCCATTGCGTATCTGGCCGCGTCGTTCGTCGACACTCTGATTGCAAATAAATCATGGGGTCGGCGTCTTGTTCTGGTCGTACTCGTTCCTGCCTTATTGGCCGAGTGCTCCTTCGTTTCGATCGTAGTTAGCCCCAAGGAGCTATGGCGCGAAAGGCTAAGCGCCGTCGAGAGGGAGGTGCCGGCGAACTTGCCAAAGGACGCGGTTCTATTTTTTGCGCAGTCTCACGGTCCTTATTTCTACGCCGATGAGCTGGATGCAATGTGGGTTGCAATCAATAGAGGTCATCCCACATTGAATGGCTATAGCGGAATTTACCCGTCAGGCTACAATGGGTTCTATGGCGATGACTGTGCCGAGATGCCAAAGCGAATCCTTACGTATCTGAATTTCGTCGGGAAATCGAACGATATCGGCGCCTACACGAAGCTGATTGACCGCGTGGTGCCGATCGGATTTGGCAACTGCAACCCGGCTTGGAGGCGCAGCATACCGCAATTGACCCGAGCTTCTAAGAGCTACACACCGGAAGCGTTTCGTGCGCTGTCCCTTCAATATACGGGCCGCTCCGACGCATTGGGTCAGCACTACGTGAACATCAAGATTGAAAATTCGAGTAATCAGCATTTCTCGGCGATTTCTGAGGTCAATACGCCTATTCGGGCATCGTGGCGTGTGCTCGATGCGAACGGGGTCCCAGTAAGCGGGTGGGATACACGAAAGGATTTACCCTTTGATATTCCTGCTCACAGCGATCTCGATCTCTCGCTGCCAGTCGGCGACGCCGTGGTTCGACAAGGGCGGATGCTTGAGGTATCTTTGGTCCAGGAAAATGTATTTTGGGCCCAAGACATCGGCATAAAGCCGCTGCGCATCAATCTGGGCCAGAAGTAATCAACGAATTCAAATGCGTATTTAAACCGATGAAAATTGCGATCGCGGGAACGGGCTATGTCGGGCTGTCGAACGGGGTGCTGCTTTCACAGCATCACGAAGTCGTGGCGCTCGATATCGTCCCCGAAAAAGTCAACATGCTGAACAGAAAGGAGTCTCCCATCGTCGATGCGGAGCTCCAGGACTTCCTGAAGAACAAGCCGCTCAATTTTCGCGCGACGCTCGACAGGCACGAAGCCTACGAAGGGGCAGACTACGTCGTCATCGCGACGCCGACTAATTACGATCCCGAGACGAACTATTTCAATACACAGTCGATCGAGAACGTCATTCGCGACGTCATGGCCATTAGTCCGCAGGCTTGCATGGTCATCAAGTCGACTGTGCCCGTCGGCTACACCGTCAAGACGAGCGAACTGCTCGGCTGCAAGAACCTGATTTTCTCGCCGGAATTTCTGCGCGAGGGCCATGCGCTGCACGACAATCTCTTTCCTTCGCGGATCATCGTGGGAGAGCGTTCAGAACGCGCGCGCAAGTTCGCCGACCTGCTCGTGGAAGGCGCTGCCAAGGAATCGATTTCGGTCCTCTTCACGGACCCGACTGAAGCCGAAGCGATCAAGCTCTTCGCTAACACGTATCTCGCGATGCGCGTATCGTATTTCAACGAGCTCGACACGTACGCGGTGACGCACGATCTGGATAGCAAGCAAATCATCGAAGGCGTGGGGCTCGACCCGCGCATCGGCGGTCACTACAACAATCCGTCGTTCGGTTATGGCGGATACTGCTTGCCGAAGGACACGAAGCAATTGCTTGCGAATTACCGCGACGTGCCGCAGAACCTCATTCACGCCATCGTCAAGTCGAATACGACGCGTAAAGATTTCATCGCTGATTCGATCATCAAGCGGAAGCCGAATGTCGTCGGCATTTATCGGCTGATCATGAAAAGCGGTTCTGATAATTTCCGCTCGTCGAGCATTCAGGGCATCATGAAGCGTGTCAAGGCGAAGGGCATCAATGTCATCGTCTACGAGCCAGAATTGAAGGAAGCGGAGTTCTATCACTCGCGCGTCGTCGAAGGCCTCGCGGAATTCAAGGCACAGGCCGATGTGATCGTGACGAACCGCTTCTCCGACGATCTTATCGACGTAAAGGACAAGGTTTTCACCCGGGATCTGTTTGGGGACAACTAAGGACGGCGCGCCGCCGAAAGGCGCACGACGGATGTCGCGTAATTTGTGAGCCGGGCATCGGGTCACGCTTGCCCGGGATTTACGCGACAAGGCCGTCAGCTGGTCTTATCGTTGTGGGATTCATCCAAAACGCCATCTTTCAGGTGGCGCAGCGCAGAGTGTTTTGCTAAAGAGGTCGCGCGCCTCGACGACTTGCCAGGCGATTCGCCACGCAAACGGGCAGTCTTTGTTGTCTCGAAGCTCCGATTGACCTGGCACGAAGTTTCGTTCGCTCAGTTTTTTTGATTAAGGGGATTGGAGTGCGTGTTTCGAACAGAAAGAGGGTGATGGTCACGGGCGGCGCAGGCTTCCTTGGTTCGCACCTGTGTGAGCGACTGCTGCGTGACGGCTGCGACGTCCTTGCCGTCGATAACTTCTACAGCGGCACGAAAGACAACGTCGCACACTTCATGGGCGATCCGCATTTCGAATTGCTGCGGCATGACGTGACGTTCCCTCTCTATGTCGAGGTCGACGAGATCTACAATCTCGCATGCCCTGCGTCGCCGATCCACTATCAGCGCGACCCGGTCCAGACGACCAAGACGAGCGTTCACGGTGCGATTAACATGCTGGGTCTCGCCAAGCGTACGAAGGCCAAGATACTGCAGGCGTCGACGAGCGAAGTGTACGGCGACCCCGAGATTCATCCCCAGACCGAGGACTATTGGGGGCACGTCAACCCGATCGGTATTCGCTCCTGCTATGACGAAGGGAAGCGTTGCGCCGAAACCCTGTTCTTCGACTACTATCGCCAGCACGGTCTGCAGATCAAGGTCATCCGCATTTTCAACACATACGGGCCGCGAATGCACCCGAACGACGGCCGCGTCGTCAGCAACTTCATCGTACAGGCACTACGCGGTGAGGACATCACGATTTACGGCGATGGCCTGCAAACGCGCAGCTTCTGCTACGTCAACGACCTGATCGACGGGTTCGTGCGGATGATGAATAGTCCCGACGAAGTAACGGGCCCCGTCAACATGGGGAATCCCAACGAATTCACGATCAAGGAGCTCGCGGAGACGGTCCTCGAAATGGTGGGCGGCCACTCGAAACTCGTGTTCAAGCCGTTGCCATCGGACGATCCGAAACAGCGCCAGCCGAACATCGCCGCGGCGAAGGCGACACTCGGCTGGGAGCCGAGTGTCCAACTGCGCGCGGGCTTGCACGACACGATCGAATACTTCCGGAAGTTCCTCCAGGTATGAGCTTCGATCACTACCGCGTCGTCGTCGTGACGCCCGTTTATGAGGACGTGGAGGCCAGTAGTCGCCTGTTCAAGGAGTTGGCCGCACAGTTCGGCGAATCCGTGTTCGTGGTCGCCGTCGATGACGGGTCTGTCAAGCAACCGCTCGAGGCCGAAAGCCTCGAGGTGGCCGGCATCGACGGCGTGGTCTTGAAGCTGCGCCGCAACGTTGGCCACCAGCGTGCGATTGCCATCGGGCTTGGCTACGCTTCTGAGCGCATCCGGCCCCATCAACGCGTGGTCGTCATGGATTCGGACGGCGAAGACCTGCCGTCGACGATCCACAGTCTGCTCACGCAGCTCGAGCCGGCTGATGTCGATGTCGTGGTGGCGCAGCGCAAAAGCCGCGTGGAGACCTTTCGCTTCAAGGCTTTCTACGCTGTCTACAAGACGTTCTATAGTGTCATGACTGGCCGTGCCATTAGCTTCGGCAATTTCATGGCGCTGAAAGCGCACGCCGTGAAGCGCCTCGTCGCCATGCAGGAGTTATCGATTCACGTGGCGGGTGCGGTACTCGCCTCGAAGCTGCGAACCAATACGTGTCCGCTCGATCGCGGACCGCGTTACGCCGGCAAGTCCAAGATGAACTTCGTTGGGCTCGCGCTCCACGGGTTCAAGGGTTTGATGGTGTTTGCAGAAGACGTGCTTGTACGCGTCGGGATCGTCTGCGCGTTGATCGCGGCGCTCTCCGTGGCGGGGGCAGTCCTCGCGATCGTACTGAAGTTGCTTGGCTTTTCGACGCCGGGCTGGTTTTCGGTCGCACTGGGCATTCTGATGCTCATGTTCCTGCAGACCGGCGCGCTCGCGCTGATGACGCTCATGCTGACCGGTGTCGTCCGCAGCGGCTCCGTCACGACCGCTTTTACCTATAACGACTTCATCGACCGCGTGATCGAAGTCGTGCCGCAGAGGAACGTAACTTGAATACCCGCAGTTGGGAAGTGCTGAGATACGTGATCAACGGTCTGTTTGCAACGGCCGTTCATTACAGCGTGCTCACGTTCAATTTGAAGGTGCTGCATTTCCCGTCTGCGGGCGCTGCCAATCTGGTTGCGGCGATTTTTGGCATTGCCGCTTCATTTATTGGTTCCCGTTATTTTGTTTTTCAGAATCGGGAAGGCTCGATCGTTTCGCAGGCCATCAAATTCAGCGGTCTGTATCTCGCGATTGCTGCGTTGCACGGCCTCGTGCTGACGTGCTGGACGGACTGGCTGCGACTCGACTACCGGATCGGCTTTTTGGTTGCGTCGTTC
Organism: Paraburkholderia sp. CNPSo 3281; assembly: GCF_024206515.1. Classification (NCBI taxonomy): domain Bacteria; kingdom Pseudomonadati; phylum Pseudomonadota; class Betaproteobacteria; order Burkholderiales; family Burkholderiaceae; genus Paraburkholderia; species Paraburkholderia sp. CNPSo 3281. Next base: position 21,398 of record NZ_JAMBPS010000059.1, read on the forward strand.
ATGCAGATGTCGCTGAGTTACTTCGGCAACAAGCGTCTGGTGTTCGCCGATACGTTGGATCAAGGCAGAAGCAGCTCATTGGAAAGGAGCGGCAAATAAGCGCGTCCGGACGGTGCGTTGTCTCCGTCTTCAGGTGTACTCGATAGACGAGTCAGAGGCGCGTGCCTGCGTGGAGATCCTGCCGCGCGTCCTTGTGGCGACCCAGCTTCAGGGCGATCCGTTCGGCGACGACCAGATGGTCGACGATCTGCTGCGCACATTCTTGAACGCTGGCCCCCTGCGTGCGAATCACGAGATCGGGATTGACTGGCGGGTGATAGGGCGCTCCGAGACCTGTGAACTGCGGAATCTCTCCGCGCCGCGCCCGCCTATAAAGCCCTTTGGGATCGCGCCTCTCGCAGACCGCCAGCGGCGTGTCGATAAATACTTCGACGAACGAGGCGTCGCCTACGATGCGCCGCGCATTATCGCGATGCTCGGGCTCGGGCGAAATAGTCGCCGCGACGGCGACGAACCCTTCGTTACAAAAAAGCGCCGCCACGTGGGCGATGCGCCGAAGGTTTTCAGTGCGCTCGGTCTCGCTAAAGCCGAGATCCGAGTTGAGGCCCGTGCGAAGAACATCCCCGTCGAGCATCGTGGCGTGAAGAGCGAACGTTTGCAATCGGTCGACTAAGGCGCGCGCAATGGTCGATTTGCCCGCCCCGGACATGCCGGTGAGCCATATCACCACGCCTGTCGATGTTCCGGTTTCCACCCTTTGCTGTCCCAATGAAAATGCATGCGATTCAGGATTCTAACTTCTTGCGCAGAGATTGTAATGCCTTGGTAATAAGCCGCAACAATTTTGCAGGCTTGTAACTCTCTGTGATGCAGGAATGACTGTTGATGTTGTCTACCCGGTACCGGGGCACCTTACGAGAATCTTTTGCAAATTCTTCTCATTCCAGTGCCGGTGGTCCGGACACGCACATTCGATCGAGAACTCACCGTTTCAGGCGACCCGCAACATAAGGCGGCGCGTACTGAGACTCGCGAGCCGGCCGCGGGCCTGCCGGGCGACGGGCTCAAGAACGCGGGGGGCGTCGCTGTCAAGGAATGTGATATAACGGCCGGCGGCGACTAGAGCTCACGCAGAATGTTCCGCATGGCGGCACTCATGCACTTGAGGAATAGAGTTTCGTGAAATCAGCAATCATTACGGGCATTACCGGTCAGGACGGCGCCTACCTGACGGAGCAGCTTCTAGAAATGGGCTACATCGTCCACGGCACCTACCGCCGGACGAGCTCCGTCAATTTCTGGCGTCTCGAAGAACTCGGCGTCGCTCATCATCAGAATCTGCGGCTCGTCGAGCACGACCTGCTGGATGCGGGTAGCTGTATTCGCCTGATGGAGCGGGCTCAGCCTGACGAGGTCTATAACCTAGCCGCACAAAGCTTCGTTGGCGTGTCGTTCGAGCAGCCGGCGCTCACTGCCCAGGTGACTGGGGTTGGCGCGCTGAATCTGCTTGAGGCACTTCGCATCATCAATCCGAAGGCGCGTTTCTATCAGGCCAGCACGTCGGAGATGTTCGGCAAGGTGCAGGCCATTCCTCAGACGGAATCCACGCCGTTCTACCCACGCAGCCCGTACGGTGTCGCCAAGCTCTACGCGCACTGGATTACGGTGAATTACCGCGAAAGCTACAACATGTTTGCGTCGAGCGGCATTCTTTTCAATCACGAGTCGCCGCTGCGCGGCCGCGAGTTCGTGACGCGCAAGATCACCGATTCGCTTGCGAAAATCAGCCTCGGCCAGCTCGACGTGCTCGAGCTCGGCAACCTGGACGCACAGCGCGACTGGGGCTATGCGAAGGAATACGTGGAAGGCATGTGGCGCATGTTGCAGGCCGATCAACCTGATACTTATGTGCTTGCAACCAACCGCACGGTGACCGTTCGCGATTTCGTCAACGCAGCGGCGAAGTGTCTTAGCATCGGTATCGAATGGCAAGGTACCGCGGAAAACGAAATCGGACGTGATCGCCAGAGCGGCAAGACGATCGTACGCGTGAATCCGGCGTTCTACCGTCCGGCCGAAGTCGATCTGCTCATCGGCGATGCGCGGAAGGCTCACGATGAGCTTGGCTGGGCGCCGAAGACTTCACTTGAAACGCTGTGCCAGATGATGGTCGAAGCGGATGTCGCGCGTAACAAGAAGGGGATGTCGTTCTGATGGCTTCAGTGTTGATTACAGGGGCCGAGGGCTTCACGGGGCGGTATGTTGCGCAAGCATTGCGCGCGCGCGGCCATCAGGTTTCGAGTCTCGTGCGACGCTGTGACGTGCCCACCCCCGATGTGTACGTATGCGATCTGCAGGACCGCGCAGGTCTCGCGGAGGTGGTGGCGCGTGTGCGAGCCGACTGGGTCGTGCATCTCGCCGCCATCTCGTTCGTCGGGCACGGCAATCCTGGCGAAATTTACGCGACCAACGTCGTAGGATCGCGCAATCTGCTCGAAGCGCTCGCGGCGGACGAAAAGAAACCTTCGGCGGTGCTGCTTGCAAGCAGCGCGAACATTTATGGCGCGGGCCCGCTAGGGCTGCCGATCCCGGAGACGGCACCGTATCATCCTGCTAACGACTACGCCGTGAGCAAGGTCGCGCTCGAATACATGGCGCAGCTCTGGACGGACCGGTTGCCGATCATCACGGTGCGCCCGTTCAATTGCATCGGCGTGGGCCAATCGCTGAGTTTTCTCGTTGCGAAGATGGCGGATCACTTCCGTCGGCGTGCGCCGGTCATTGAGCTGGGCAATCGGGATGTGGCTCGCGACTTCTCCGATGTGCGCTGGGTGGCTGATGTGTATTGCAGGCTGCTCGAGAAGGCGCCAGTCGGCGAAGTGTACAACGTGTGTTCGGGCCATGCGGTCACGCTCACGCACGTGCTGCAGACAATGTCCACGATCACCGGTCACGATATCGAAGCGCGGACCAATCCCAACTTTGTGCGTGATCACGAGGTGAAATCGCAGTGCGGCGATAACCACAAGCTGTTGAGCGCCATCGGGCAGCTCGATGCGCCGACACTCTACGACACCTTGCACTGGATGTTGTCCGATAGCGACGCCGCCTGAAAGCGGCGGGCATTCTGCCAGCTACCGTCGCGTCGCGCCGAGGTACTGCGCTCGGCTCATCCTTCGCAGCCGCGCTTGCCCGAAAACCAGTGCGGCTGCATTCAGCCTTACTCAAACCCCCGCGGATTTTTCTCCTGCCAGCGCCAATGATCCACGCACATGCGTTCGATTCCGAACTCTGCTTTCCAGCCGATGAGCTTTTCCGCCGCGAGCGGATTCGCATAGCATTCGGCGATATCGCCAGGCCGGCGCGCCACGATCTCATAGGGCACGGGGCGCCCTGAGGCCTGTTCGAACGCCTTCACGACTTCGAGCACACTGTAGCCGCGCCCGGTGCCGAGATTCACGACCAGGCCTTCGGCACGCGAGGCAAGCGCGTCGAGCGCCTTGAGGTGGCCCTTCGCCAGATCGACCACGTGAATATAGTCGCGCACACCCGTGCCGTCCGGGGTCGGATAGTCGCCGCCGAACACGCGCAGCTTTTCGAGTTTGCCCACCGCCACTTGCGCGACGTAAGGCATGAGGTTGTTCGGAATGCCCGCCGGATCCTCGCCGATCAGCCCGCTTTCATGCGCGCCCACCGGATTGAAATATCGCAGCACCGCAATGCGCCACTCCGGGTCCGAGATCTCGATGTCACGCAGGATCTGTTCGGCGATGAGCTTCGACTGGCCGTAGGGATTCGTTGCCGAGAGCGGAAACGATTCATCGATCGGCGAGCGTTCGGGCATGCCATACACCGTGGCCGAAGAGCTGAACACGACCTGCTTCACGCTATGCTGGCGCATCACGTCGAGAACCACGAGCAATCCGTCGACATTGTTGCGGTAATACTCGATAGGCTTCGCCACCGACTCGCCCACGGCCTTGAGCGCCGCGAAATGGATCACGCCCGTGATGCGATGCGCTTCAAAAACACGCGAAACCGCGGTGGCGTCGCGCACGTCGGCTTCGTAGAATGCCACGGGTTTGCCGGTGATCTGCTCGACGCGCTTGAGCGATTCGCTGCTGCTGTTGACGAGATTGTCGATCGCGACTACCTCATAGCCGCCATTGAGCAGCTCGACGCAGGTATGCGAGCCGATATAGCCCGCCCCGCCGGTGACGAGGATGGTGCCCTTTGAGTTCGTCGCAGTCATGCCGTGTTCGTTCCCGTGAAATCCAGACTCGATCAAAAAGTCGACCCGGTGATTTCCCGGATCAGTTCCCGGTAGCGTTGTACCACAACGCGCTCATCGAATTCTTTCTCGATTTTTTTCCGGCCGCGCCCGGCCATGGCCGCGCGCGCCGGCCTGTCGAGGTCCAGCATCCGCGCGAGGCTGGCGGCTAGCGAGGCAGCGTCGCGCGCTTCGCACAGCAGGCCGTTCACACCGTCGGCAACCACTTCGCGGCAGCCAGGCACGTTGGTGGCGACGATCGGGCGGCCCATTGCGCTCGCTTCCATCAGCGTACGCGGTACGCCTTCGCGATACGAGGGCAGCACGACGCAGTCCGCATCGGCGATAAAGGGGCGCACATCGGCCGTTTCGCCCAGGTATTCGATCACGCCTTCGCGCTCCCACGCCGCCACTTCATCACGCGAGATCGCGCTCGGGTTGTCCACGCCCACTGGGCCGAGCAGCTGGAAGCGCACGTGCGGATAGCGCGCGCGCAGCGTGCGCGCGGCCTCGACATACTCGCCCACGCCCTTGTCCCAGAGCAGCCGGCCAATCAGAACGAACGCAAACTCTGCGCGCTCGGGCAACGGCGTGAAGGGGAAATCGTCGAGATCGACACCTTCGCCGTGCAGCAGCCTCGCGCGTTCGGGATGCGCGAGGAGATTGCCCTCCTTGAAAGCGGCTTCGTCGTCGCGATTGAGGAACCACACTTCGCGCGGGAAGCGGAACGCGAAACGATACAAACGCTTGGCGACCTGCGCGGCGCGGCTTTTCTGGATGAACACGTAACCGAGGCCCGTCGTGACCGCCACCGAAGGCGTGCGCGCGAGCCACGCGGCAATCGATCCGTAGATATTTGGCTTGATTGTGTAGTGAAACACGACGCCCGCCTTGAGCGCGCGATACTGGCGATAGAGCGCGAGGAGCGTGCGCAGGTCGTCGAGCGGATTCGTGCCCTTCGAGGCCACCGGCAGTTCGACGCAGCGGCAGCCCATGGCGGCGAGCGGCTCGAAGGTGCGGTCGCGCGGCGCGATCACGGTGACTTGCGCGCCCGCTTCTGTGAGTGCACGCAACAGGCCGCGCCGATACGTGTAGATCGCCCAAGCCGTGTTGCAGACGAGGGCGACTTGCAGCGGATGCCGGCGAGCGGCGGACTGGGGCGCGCTGGCGGTGGTTTGGACGGGCGAGGAATTCACGGAGAGGGAGCGTCGTTGACACGGAATAGCGGCAGCGGCCGGGGCGCACATTTTAGCCGACGGGCATCAAAACCTGCCCAGCCGCGGCGGCGGACCAAGAGCCCGCCACCCTCGGTTATGAGGAGCCGCTGCGCCTTGAGCAACGTCAGCCTACTCCGCGTGTATGTTTCTCGCCCACCGAGCCTTATCAGACGAGAGCACGGCGCGTACTGCCATGCCCCCTCCAGAATGAGAGCGATTTTCACCGAGGGCAATGTCAATGAGATCTCAGTCGAACATATCGCTGGCGAAGTCGTTGGCTATTTCGAAGAGCAAAACTAGGCAAAGTCGAATGAATGCGCAGACCAGACGGCTCGTCCTAAACAGGAGCTGACTTGACGTCCGTGCGGTCCGTGATCGCTGCGAGGATGGCCAGCACGGTCGCGTAGAAAGATACCGTGCTTTTCAGGTCGAAGGTCTCGACCGTCAGCCCAAAGACGAAGAACATCAAGACGAAGGACAGGCCCATGAGCGCAGTACGCCGCGTCGTCCTCGATGCGGACTTGAGCTTCGCAGCGAAAAAAAATGCCGGCACGATATAGATCGCGAGCAGCGCGAGGCCGCCCACAATGCCGTAGTTAGCCATGTAGGCGAGCAACTGGTTGTGCACTTCGCCTTCGCCGAACTGCGCCGCCGTGGGAGTGAGCGCGCCTTGCTTCGCCATCGAGGTCATCTTGTCGCGAAACCCGTCGCCACCGAGGCCGAGCACCGGATGTTCGGCGATAAGTGTCGAAGCCGCCTCATAGAGCTGCAGACGTATGCCTACCGACGTGTCGCGGTGACCTTGCGTGTACTGCGTCAGGTCGGATGACACCTCGTCGACGCGCTCGCGCACTGTTCCCGACAGACCGTACACGAGCCCAAACAGCAGCGCGACAGTCACTGGCATCAGCACCTTCCAGTAGAAAGGCTTGTTGCGGCCGAGTTCCCACACGATCAGCAAGGCAACGAGCGGAATTGCCGCCCAGCCACCGCGCGCGCCAGACAGCAGCGAAGTGGCGACGCCCGCAAACAGGCTCACGATCTTGATCGCGCGCCAGAGCGCCGAATCTTTGCGCCACCAGTTCAGCGCAATCGCCGACAGCACGCCGAGCGCGAGCGCGAGATCGCCAAAATGGATCGGGTTCAGGAACGCACTGCCGATGCGGCCTGAGCCCCAATCGCGCGGCATGAAAAGGCCAAGAGCGAGTGCCGACATGGCCCCCAGCGCGAAGGAGAGGTCCGCCCAGACGAAGATTCGCGGCGGCGCGCGCCGTAGGGCCAGAAAGATCGGAATCGCGAGCAGGAACCGCGACGGCGAGTCCCAGGTTTTGAACAAGGGATGCCCATGCGAGAGCGTGCTGAGCGCCACGGCGGCGACGGGGCCGCATAGCGCGATGCAAAACGCGAGTGCGTGACGCTCGAGCGGTGCGTAGCCATACGGTGCGCCTGCGGGCCGCGAGCACAATGCCGCCAACGAAATGACGCCCGCCCCAATCGATACGGCGCTCGAAGCGCCTTGTACGAGCATGGCGATAGAGGGAAAAGCGAGCAGGAAAGCCGCGGTCAGCCAGTCGCTGGGCGCGGTGCGTCGGGAATCAATCGTAACTGCTGTGGGCATCGCTACACTGCTGTTGTCTGTAAGGGCGGGTTGTTTGGATTACGTCCCCGTGTTACGTCCTCACTACGCAGCTTTGTGGGTGCGAAGCATGACGCGAAAAGCAGTATTGTACGCATTCGTTATCCTCGCCCGACACTGTGCCCAAAAATCTGTGCACTACTTTGGTGATCGCCACCGGCTAGATTAAAATAGCGATCAAACATAGCGCCGATAACCGCCCTGGGACGCAGGAGGAGGGGCGCGCATCGCACTCTGGTATGACGATTGGCTGCGCCTCGCGTGCCATTGGGCTACACTGCGCGCGCCGCGCGCGTTTCCAGCCTCGTCCGAGCCTCACTCATGCTTCGTTCCCTTGCCGCCCTCCTGATCTTCCAGTGTCTCGGCGAGAGCGTGTCCTACGTGTTCTCGCTGCCCGTGCCCGGTCCCGTGATCGGCATGATTCTCTTGTTTGCCTTTGCGTTGATGCGGCCCGCCGCCGCCGAGGCCATCGAGCCGACCGCGCTCGAATTGTTGCGCCATCTCTCGCTGCTCTTCATTCCGGCGGGCGTGGGCATCATGGTGTCGGCGCAAGCGGTGCGCGGCGAGGCGCTCGCCGTGATCGCGAGCCTCGTCGTGAGCACGACGCTCGGCATCGCGGTGACGGCGCTCGTCACGCGCGCGTTGTTGCGTCGCCAGCGGCGCAACCCAACGGCCGGGGAGGGTGCATCGTGAACAGCCACTTGCCCACCACAAAGCTCGATGCGATCTGGGTCTATCTCGCTGCCACGCCGCTGCTCGGCTTGACGGTGACGCTCGTCGCCTATCTCATCGCCATCAATATCTACGCGCGCGCAAAGCACAATCCGCTCGCGAATCCGGTGCTCATTGCTGTGGCGCTCGTCGTTGCAGCGCTCAAAATCACCGATACGCCGTATCGCACGTATTTCGAGGGCGCCCAGTTCGTGCACTTCCTGCTTGGCCCCGCGACTGTCGCGCTCGCCCTGCCGCTTTATCGTCAGTGGGACAAGCTCAAGCGCGGCGCGCTGCCATTGCTCGGCGGGCTCGTTGCAGGCTCGCTCACGGCGATCGTGTCGGCGGTCGGCGTCGCCAAGCTCTTCGGCGCCTCGCATCAGACCATCGCTTCACTCGCGCCGAAGTCCGTTACCACACCGATCGCCATGGCCGTTGCCGACAAGATCGGCGGCATCCCGTCTCTGACTGCCGTGCTCGTGATATCGACGGGCGTGTTCGGTGCGGTGACTGCGCGCTGGATTCTCAACGTGATTCGCGTGCGTGAGACCGAGGTGCGTGGCTTCGCGATCGGCGTCGCGTCGCATGGCATCGGCACCGCGCGTGCGTTTCAGGTGAGCGAGGAAATGGGGGCGTTTTCCGGGCTTGGTATGGGTCTCAACGGTGTGTTCACTGCCTTCGTCGTGCCTGTATTGCTGCCGGTCCTGCTGCGGTGGATGTAGAAAAATTTTCCGCGCTGGTGGCGTACTGCTCCAGTAGGAGCGTCGGCAGACCGGTGGTTTAGGCGCCTAAACGCCTAAACCCGGAATGGCGCTGTTTCTGTTTAGCTTTTGACGGAATCCCGGCTCGTAGACGGTGCCGCCGTCGGTTCAAATGGTTCACACCTTGCGTTTTTAGTTAAGTTGATGTTTTTTAAATGAAAAAGCCAACTGGAAGGAGCGCTTCCGTTTAGGCGCCTAAACGCAATCCTTGCGATATTTAGATTAATTGTTGAGCGATGAAGAAGTTTTTTCCTCATTGTCTGACATTGGATGGATAATCCGACCCGAAAACTGATTTTCGAGGCGCTACGCTCGGCATGATACGAAGCAATTGAATCTGTGCCGGCCGCTGAGCCGCCGTTCGGCGACGACAACGTCGATTTGCCTGCCAGTCATCGACGAATACGCGTACCCGTGTGTGTCGGCCGATTGCCGCATCTACAGCGCGCACCCTGTATCCCCGAAGCGCAAATAGACCATCGCCGAGTCGGCGGTTGGCATTTCCTAGCTCGCCGCCGTGCCAGTTATCGCGATGAGCATATTCGGCGCCGTGAGCGCACGCAGCGCACTTCGTCACCGGGTGTGCGCCCATACTTGGCCCTGTTCGGGGAGGTCAATTGTGCGACCCTGGTCGAAGTAGCCCGCTAGTTGGTTGCCCAGATCGGCGCTGAGACCCGGAGCAATGTCCGCTGCGTTGCCTGCACGCAGGATCTCCGGAGACTCGGGCACGCTCACTTCGTTCGTTGGCAAACTCGACGTCGTCGCGCTCGCTGGTACGGGCGATACAAGCGCAGAATCTGAAATAGATCGTTGCCGTAGCAACTCACGACGAAGCATCGCCTCCGCAAGCGCCTTCAACAGCATTGTGCGCTCGTGCGCCGATACACAACGGCTCAATCGTTCATACAGCAACGGTGAGATGAGAGGGTTGATCGTCACCTGCATCACGATTTTGTCACTCATGCCGCGCCGTCTTCACGCGCAAGTCCAGCTTCGCCGATGATCAGGAATCCGCGCGCGTTTGCGAGGCACGGTGAGTCAATTTGTTCAATGACGACGCGAGGGAACCTGCGACGGATCGCCGGGGCGAAAAGGTTCGCACCGCCTCCTGAAAGAATGATTGAGCGCACGTCGGGAAGGGCGCCGACGTGGCTCTGTACCGCCATCGCAACGTCGGCAATGATCGGCGCTGCCAGCGCGACATACGGCGCGAGGTCAATATTTTTGCCATAAAAGAAGAAGGGTGTCTTCTGTCGCAGTGCCTTGTCAATGCGCTCGATTTCGTCGACCTTTTCGTTTTCGTCGCGTGAAATGAGGTTAGCGATGTGCCGGGAGATCTGCGATGTGCCGACAGGAATACCGCCGCCGCGGTTGTAATCCATCGTGAAGCCGTTCGTGTAGACCCAGTCCGTCGTGAAGTAGCCCACGTCGACAACCAGGTGCGCATCGTCACGTCCGAAACTGCCTCCGCGGGAACTGGTCGCTTGCACGAGCGAACCGAGGGGCTGCGGGATGACAACTACCTTCTCGACTACGACTCGACCGTGTCCGAAGTCATGCTCCCCGATGAAGCGTTCCTTTAGCGTTGCTGAGTACTTTTCGGTATTGCGAACGGGCAAGCCAAGAACGAGATACTTGATGCGCGTGGCGCCGGATAGATGAATCGCTCCAAAGAGGAGTGCCGCGTAGTCACGACTCAGCGCGTAGTCGTTGCCGAGCGCACGCCCTGTCCTGTCATAAGCCGCAGTGATCGGCACGTCTGGGCCAACCTCATAGTCGATGCGGTCGATAGTGATCGTCGCGACTTCACGCGCGCCAAAAATGCTCTCGCTATCACCCGAATGCGTGCGGAGCGGGGCCAGCGGCGTGAGAGACGGAAATATGCCAGTCACGACCGCGCCATTCGCGGCACGGTATGCGTACTTTGTATTTCCGTAGCCGACGTCGACGGCGAAGACCGGGGTTTTCATAGTGTGTGTCCTTTAGAGGAGCGTGGCAGGGTTGAGCAGATATCGACTGCACGTCGGGAGACTCGCTTTGCTTTTCTAAGGGCCTCCAATTCCTTCCGGGGATTGCTTCGCATGCAATGCAATCTGGGGACATGCTTCGACTTTGCAGGGACCAGTCTATCGAGTTCGACGACACTCCAGTTCGGCGAAATCTCACAAAAACAGGGGCTCTTTTGCCCGCTTTCGTTTGCCTCTTCCGCGCCGATCGACCGCTTCGAGGCGGGGGTGTGGCGCGGGAACACTGCAAACGGTCCGAGTATCCTGACCGTGCTGTAATGCTAGCGAAACCAGGTCGGCTTTCGGCGCGTTGGAGTTTGCAGGCGCCTGCGTGCTAAAACCCGGAAAGCTCAACAAAAACGTATAGCTTTCCAGATTAAATTGCGCAGGCGCCTTGTCAACGCAGGTGCGCTAACTTGCCATCGAGGATGCCGTGCGGGACTGGAACGCTAGCGCGGTTCATCGGGAGTGAACGTGCCCGATCTGTTTGTGCTTCTCATGATCGGCTGTCTTGACTACTGGTTCAGCACACGCTCGCGCAACGCCCGCCGCGACGACAGGCCCAATCCGTGGCACGCAGCCCAAGAGGAGCCTAGATGGCTACGTGCCTATAGCTGCACGGCGAGACGAGCGGAGCCGACTTGTCTATCGTGCTCAACGCCTCAATTCTCGAAAGTGAAATGGTCTCTCGCCGAGATTAGCTGCGAGATAACTCTAAAGGCGTCGCAATTATTGCCGTTTAAATGATCGCTTCGCCGCGCTCTGTGATGCGTGGTGAATTGATCAACTTTCTTGGCGCTGGCGACAGCGTGCGCGTATGCCCTTGACGAGTAAGTGCCAGAAGGGCCACCCGTCGCATTGCGGCAAGAGGCTACCGTGAGCTGCACCGTCTCACATAGAGAACCAGTATGACAAACAAAAAGAAGCCGCCTTTAGGCCTGAATCCCGAGCCGACCGTGCGCGAGGAAGCGATCGACCTTCGTTCGCAGTCGCACATGCAGTCGCTTCTCGCCAAAGACCTTGGCGACGACACTGGGAATGCTGTCACTGAGAAGCGCAAGGCGCCCCCGGAAATGTCCGCGCGCGAGGTGACATTGCTGGTTGCTTCGCATCGGCAGATAAAGGATGAGCTAACGGCAACACGAGAGCAGGTGGAGTCAGTCAGCAACGAGATGGCTAGGCTGCATGCGCTGTACGACGCAAGCCAGGCAGAAGAGCTTCGCCTGCGGCGCGAAATGGAACAGATGCAGCTCGAACGGCGGAAGACCCAGGAAGCGAACGATTACCTGCGCAACGAACTCTTCCTCGTCTCAGGCAGTAGGAGCGCACTTCACCAGCAGATCAGCGAAACTGAGCGCGAGCGCGACGCTGCCCGCCGAGAGGCCTCGGAGATGCGGAAGCAGCTGCAGAAGTGGGACCCTACCGAGGCACGGGGGCATCTGCGCCACATTCATGAGCAGTGCAGCAGGCGCCTCACCGAGTGGCGGCAACTTGACGAGAAGATCGACGCGCTGAAGGCCGAAGAAGCCGCGATCGGCGCGAAGCTGCAGGAGCGCAAAGCGGCGCTCGAAGCTTGTACCCGTGTCGACGAGCAAATGAACGCGCTTTGGATCGACTTCGGTGAACTTGCGCAGCGGTACCACAGTGCCTTGCGACTGAGCGCCGGCGAAGGCAATCCCGAGCGATACGAGGCGATCTTCGGCGCGCTTGCAGATGTCGTCGGCAAGCTCCACATGGAGATCGAGGCCGCGAGCAAGGGCCGCCGCTCCAACATGCGGGTGCGGAGAACGCGGCGACGCGGGGGAATGGCGCGTTTCACATGAACCGGAATGACCAAGGAAAAACGGTTGTGCACCCAACCTGAAGAGGCTGTCGTAAGCCGGAAGACGATTGGTGTGAATGCAGCTGAAGCCATGAAGCCGAGCGGCCAGTCGCGCGCGTAGAGATGGCCAGAGAAATGCAGTACGAGTAAAACAGTGCGGGAGCCAACGTGCGCTCTCAGCCGGGGGCTGCTCGCGATAGGTTGTGCGCCTTTACATGCACCGAAAATTTTCGCCTGATTGCAGCAAGTCCAATGCGGCGCAAGCGCTTCAGCTGCGGTTCTACCCCGCTGGCCATGCGGCGTGGCGAACGCCAGCCCAATGATCGCCTTGCGTTGGCTGAGCATGTGGTGGACCACCGACCTCCCTGCCGTCAGGACTACGGAGTAGTGGCGCGGCGACGCGAACTTGACATTCCCCACAGCGTGTAACGATGGACTCAGGCTCCGGTGACGCAGCGCGTCGTGTTGTGCATCAGGGCTTAACGTCAAGGGAAAATCGACATGGAATATGAACGCCTCTATGCCATCCTCCACGGCCAACGTCTGGATGAGCCACTCTCCTGGATCTATCTTGCGGCGCTGGTCGCAGTAGCGATCGCGGGTTGGAAATTCGGCGGAGTTCTATTCGACGCACCACAGCACCCGGAGGACGAGCAATGAAAAGCCTCCAGGCAGCAGTGAGAATATTTCTAGGCTGGCACTGGCTTGCGCGCCGTGCTTCGATTGCGATCTTCTGCTATCTGCTCGCGCTTGTCGGTCTGTTGTTTTACGCAGGGGGTATGCCGGAGGGCGGCAAGTTTCTTTTTACTGTTGGCAGCTTGGGCTTTAGCTGGGCGATCGGATTCCTCTATCTGATACGAATGATTTTTTCCCTGCTTCTGCGGTGCCGTCGCCTGTTTATGTAGATCTGGTCGCTTCGGACGAGCCACGAAGCAGTGGCTCGCAACAGAGGGGAAACACCGTCGCCCCGTCTTTTGCTCTACCGACCTTTGTCCATCGCATCGGATCAACGGAAGCGGCGGTTCCTCACCAAGCGCTGCTCGAATCGAAGGCGCGCGTGTCCAACGATGCGAGCGGATCGGCGATACAGCTCGACAAATCGCCTTGTCAGCGACGGGCCTTTGCGATTACAGGATGGAAAGGGCCGCAGACGAGTTCCGTGCTACCGGCCGAACCTCTGACTCCTTCCACGGATAGACGACTGGGGCCGGCTTTTTACACCTGTGAATTGCACTCGTGATAGTCGGACCAGCACGCCCAACGCCCGTTCTGCATGAAGAAGCGCGGCGGAGTTCTGCACCGGCTGCGGGACGTATGGCGAGAAAGCCGAGTGATTTTGGGCTTGTATCGCCAGACCAAGCGCCGAAAGCTCGACAGAAATTGCATCATTCCGGGTTTAGCCTTTTAGGCGCCTAAACGAGAAATTGGCGAAACGGCGTGCGCTGCTTGGGGACACCGAGTTTGCCTATGCACGGGGACAGTGTTTTGCGGCGACACGAGGGGCGGTTCCCAGCATCAAGCAACTGGAGCCAGCGCGCGCCTTGCCTGGACCCACTCGCGGGCGCCTGCGCGACCGGGTTTCAGCAGAAATTGACAGACTGGCTGGGGCAGCCCTTCGTCGCGAAGAGGGGCTGCCGCAGCCGTGATACTCTCAATACTGGTGTCATCTACGGACGGGGAATGACGATGGGTTGGAGTTTCTTCGCACTGGCTGTCGCCCTCGTGCTCGGCGCTTTGGGCCTGGTCATGGACCACAACGGTCGCAAGGCGGACCGCGAACGCGCAACCGGTGGGCGGCGATACAACGAAGATTGAATACAGGTTTTCCAAGCTAGTAGCTAAAGGTAGCGTTTGCGCGGATCTCCTCGTGCATAGCATCCGCGTCCCTGTCAATGGACGTCTAAGACGAGGCGACATACGGGTATTTGCGAAACAATTTGGCAGAATTTCGCCAGAAAGTAGTGCAATTATTGCAAACGTCGAATTAAAGGTTGCCGGCAGTCGCGTGTCGCATTGTTGGGGCGCACACTAGGGGCTCCTCGGCGACGAACGGCGGGTCAAAAGCTGCGTGAAAAGCATCATCATTTCGCCAAAAGCGTTGCAGGCGCCTGCAACCCTTGGCCTCGCCCTTCACGTCGCACGATGGATCGAAAATAGCGTAGCTTGGTATTGTCGCGCTGTTCATCGCATTTGGGCTGTGCGGCCTTGCCATCATCCCGGATCGAAGCCGCCAGCAAAGCTGGGAGCGCCGTGCAAATAAAGGATGTACTCTCCGCGGAGGAAATAACAATGAGCTTCGCCGTTTTTGCTTTGATTGTCGGGTTGGCCATCTGCTGGTATGGCGGCTATATGACGAGGAAGGGCCGGGAGGCGGACCGTGAACGCCGTTCGCGATCGGACTGAGCGGACGACAGAAGCGTGAGCCTCAGCCGTCCCGTCATTGCCGCGCATTCGGGTGCGGTTATTTGCATTGCTGGGCGCTCTTTCGAGCGTTCGGTGCCCGGCGCCTAGGCGCGCATGGGACGCTTCAGTGGCTATCCAAGTTGAAGGCTGGCAGGCGCTCTACATTGGACGCATCGCAGCGGTTCCAACAGGATGCGCACTTTTCGACGAACGGGCGAGGGCGGCCCCTAATGGTTAAGCATGTGCACCGGAGCGGTGTTACCCTATAACCGAAATTCATCCACGGCCGGAGAACCACGATGGGCTGGAGTTTTGGTGCACTTGGAGTCGCTATCTTACTTGCCGCGATGGGCCTGATCATGGACCGCAACGGTCGCAAGGCCGACCGCGAACGCGCAACTCGAGGACGTCGATAACAACGGAGACTTCATATGGGTTTCGGCATTGTCGCGATGATCGTTGCGTTGGGCCTGTGCGGTGTCGGCATGATCATGGACCGTAACGGTCGTAAGGCTGACAGCAAACGAGCCAAAAGAAGACATCTAGCCCGCGGAGAATAATCATGTATTTCGGACTCTTTGCTTTGGCTATTGGGTTGGCCTTCTACTTTTACGGTGGCTATATGGTGAAGAAGGGCCGTGAGGCGGATCGTGCGCGCCGCTCGCGGACGCAGTAAATGGGCACGGGCAGCCTTACTCTATACACCGCTATTGTCTACTGTCAGAGACGATAATGGGCTGGAGTTCCGCGGCCTGGCAGTCGCCATCGCACGTAGCGTGTTTGCCTTGGTTTTGGGCCATAACGGTCGCAAAGGCAGACCAAGAACGTGCAAACAGACGGCGTCCACTCCACGGAGAATGAGCATGGGTTTTGCACTTTTCACTTTGTTTGTCACGTTGGTCATCTACTTTTACGGTGGCTATATGGTGAATAAGAGCCGTGAGGCAGATCGCGAGCGCCGCTCGCGTTGGCACTGAACGACCGACTGCTGTTTCAGCTTTCACTATCGATTTCAATCAAGGCCGCGTTTTCGTACGCGGCCTTCTGTATTTCTGGCCGGTTTCGTGGATTCGAAGCTTGGACTCCTGCGCCCTGCACGCCGTGCGTTACACCTGTCAGCGTAACCGACAAACCTCGCAGCCTGTCTTGCGTAGATGGTGCGAAGGAGCGTTGCCTGCGTCGGTGCCTTACCCGGAGCCGCTCGCCGGTTATGACATCACGACGAATGAACGGAACGTGAAGAACGTTGCGTTCCAACGCGATGCCGGTTCTTGACATGTGCCGACGCCATTCCATTTGAAAATCATAGCCACTCCCTAAGGTCGGTGCTGCCGGTGTCTTGGCTGGCATCGTACTGTTGTCATTTAGATATCCTGATGACATTCTCCGCCGCAAGCTTGACTTTACGACGGTAGCGGAATACTAGGTTGGCGAACGTCCTCCGGAACGAGGCGATCGCTAACCTCGCTAACAGGAGAGTTGAGATGATGTTCGATGAAACGCCTCGATGCCAGCGTGTCCGGGATCTCGGGTTTGCTGCACACAGATGCGGTGTTGAGATGGCGCACGGACTACGCGACGAACCATGCGTCTTCAATGGGGCAGCGGATGGTTTGCATTGTCGATGTTGCTTGATCGGATGCGTTGACAAACGGGGCAGCTGGATAGCTTCCTATGTCCGGATGAGGCTAAGAATGATGGCGGGCGATATTTTTTCGGTATCCCGCCACACCACCGACTTCGCTTCGCGTGCGTTGCAGGATCGTTTCATCTCGGACACGGATGCCGTGCTGAAACGAGTCCTTGACCTTGCCGCTCTGCGTTATCTGCGTGATGGTTCGACCACCGTCACGCAGGAGGATGTGACAGACGCGTTGCGCTTGTTACTCATTGAGGCCAGCCGCCCGTGAAGAGTCGGACAGGCGAGAGCCAGGATCCGAATCGGCACGAGCCGGATCGCGCGTAAACCGATCGACGGACACTGAGTGCAAGTGTGCCGTCGATCCCCTTTTTAGCGGCGTCGTTACGCCATGCTGTGTTGAAAGCCCTTAATCGAGCGCTGTCGCCTTCGTCCGCCTACGGTTCGTCGCCGGGGCGAATTCGGCACGCCACTCATCCTGCGAAATGCAAGGTAGTCCCAGTGCCTCAGCGACGCGTTTGAACGCACCCGCGGTGTCGAGAAGATCGCGCTGCGCGATCACCTTGTGGGCGAGTCCATGCATGATTTTCTCCGGAGCACCATTGAGTCGCGCCGCGGTCAATTCGGTTTCGAAATCGACAGCGCGGTTCAAGACAGCGGCGATCGGCATCTTGAATTGCTGAGCCTTCGCAAAAGACGTTAGCGCCGGAAGTGTCGCCTCGGGCAACAGCGTGATCTCCGTTTCACGCGCATATTCGGCCACCATGGGGTAGACCTCCTCGAGGGCAGCGCTCGCTGGGGCGTCGGTACAGAGGATCCTGATGCAGGACGCAGCCACACCCGCTGCACTTAATTCCGCAAGCGTTTCTACGGCAGCCTGCTGTGACGCGGTGTCCGGAGACGTCGACACGATGATCGTTTTCAGTTCGGTAAGAACAGGGCGCCTTGCCTGGATGAATGCGATCATGGCTTTCCGGTCTTCAGGCGTCACGTCGATAATCCCCCCGCGCGGGGATGTCATCAAGGTGCAGTAGTGATCCTGAAGTGCTGTTTCACTTGCCGCCAAATGTATGTTGCTCCCTTGTTCGCCGGATATATGAAGCGGGCCGGGATTGATAAGCAATCCTCCAGTCTGTGCGTGAAGAACTTGCGCTGCTGAAGTTTGCGCGGCACCGTTCGAGCTTTGAAAGTGAGCCACAATCAGATGAGTCATGGTTGATCCTTCGATGTTTGTAGATGGAGCGATGAAAGGCGTTAAGAACGTCGCTTACTTGCGATCGACGTCGGTGCGAACCGTATCCAGCGCACACGCTTCGCGCTTGGCCCGGCGCCTGCGACTGCGGGCGAGTTGCGAGGATTCGAGCGGCTGGTAGGTTCGCAGGCGAAATGCGTCCCACTGTCGGTTCTCGATGGGGCGACGAATACGCGGGATCACAACGGAGCGTAGAACTTTGCCGCTGTAGCCTGCGTGCAGGCACACAAGGAGCACGGCGCTTAGTGCGACCAGCGCGTCATCGACATGGCAGTTCTGGTGGTCGAGATGGCTGGCATATGCGCGAAGTGTGTCTTCCGGAATATCGAGGATGGAAGTGGGCGATAGACCGCGCGATTGGAGGAAGTCTTCAAACTGTCGCCATAGTGGTAGCAGCGTTTTGACGGCGTTCTCGCTGCTGTATCGGTTAAGCGCGCCGCGCGCTTCCTCAGTGAGTGGCGATTCCAGCACGTTGTCTTGCTCCGTTGTAAGTGTTTGGTTGGTAGCCGGGATGTAATTTGCAGTGCAGATTAAAAGAATTTTTGTCTGGGCCTTTTCCCTCCATGACTCGTTTGAAAACGGCGTCCACGCGCAGGCCTTCGCCGCCTGTCGGCAGGCTCGTGAGACGCGGATCGATCCTCGGGGCGGCTCGTCGCGGACAACGCGGCGTCCTTCGTTTGCTTGCGGGGAACGAAGTCGCTCGGCAAGTGGATTTTTTCTGGGAACCGATGGCGGATTTGCCAGCAGTAGACCTCGAGAATCATCTTCACCCGCGACGGTCCGTGACCGAGGCGATCCGAGAGCTGGGACAGTACATCGACAGGTGATACGCCGCGATCCAGTGCGGCGTTAGCGAAGTCGACTGCATACGTGAATCTCAGACTGTGGCTCGCGAGTTCGCGACGCATTGGCAATTGCTCAAAGCGCGATTTCAGGCGGGACTTTGCGCTTTTGAGATCGTCGTGGCAGCCGCTCACCAACTCAAAGTCGCGATCGCGGCAGAACGCCAGCGCTGCGTTGATTGCGTCGAGCGTCTCGTCGATATGGTCGGCCAGCACTTCGGTGCGGCGCGGGCGGCCGTTCTTGGCTCCGCGTTCGACAGGCAGGCGTCGATCTCCCTGCAAGATTAGATCTCGCCACGTTTCTAGTGACTTGCCGCACATGAGTGCCTCGCGCATGCGAAGTCCAAGCCAACGCATCAGGCGAATCACGTGCACGACGCTGCTGTCGAACGCCTGCGCTGCGGCGAGCAGGTCGCTGAATTCCTGGGGTGTACGCGCTCGATGCCTGCCATGCCGGTCTCGTCGCTCGAGCTGGAGGTCTCGACTGCGGGTTGAGCGGGACACATCCTGGCCGGCCGTACCTTGAATCACTGAGAGCGACGCTCGATAGTTCGCGAGGGTGCCAGGTTTCATCGCCCCGGCAACGAGGAACCAGACGAAGTATTCGAGCATCCAGTCTTCCGCCTGGTCCACCGCTTCCAGCGTGTGGCCAACGCGCGCGGCGAAACGCGAAAACTCGCTCCAGTGCAAGCGGCGGTGCTTCTGTGAGTCTTTGCTTCCGCCGGCGTCCCGACTCATCTGCGCGGCGTGGTTGACGCCTCTTGATCTTCGTCCCATAGGGTTCCTTTCCTGTGGCTGGCTGGTTTCTCCGCCTGTACTTCAGCCTCATGCGCGGGGCGGCGACGCGCATGAGGGCACCCTGTTGCCATCGGCTGCGGTGGCGTCGTGTCCGCAAAGGACACGTGATTGAGCTGGGCCAACGAGGGTGCGACGTTGACCTGCTGTGATTCGGAAGTGCAAAAAGATGGGCAGAGGCGGTTTAGCTGAGGGTCCCCGGTTAGAACCGGTGGAAAGGTCTGCGCTTGGAAATGAGAGCCCGGGGGCGGTATGAACACCGCGCGTCGCAAGGCGACGCATTCGATGTTCAACCGCATTTGTGTGCATGCAGCACGTGGGCGATGACGGCTCGCGTGAGGGCGAGCACGATGTGGGCGGATTCTCGGGTGAACAAGTCACGTCGGGATCGCGCTTGAGGGCGTGTGAACGGGTTGATGTGCGCCAGAGCGGCGCGTGGCAGACCAGAACGTTCGATGAGCTCGAGCGTTTCAAAGATGCGAAGAAGGACCACGATTGTCCGCAAGCGGACAATTGAGACATGCTACTGATCCCGGTTGCACCAGGAGCTCAGTCATGCCTTCGGGTAGCCCCCTTCGATTTGGGCAAGTAACGTGTGTAGCGTTCAGGCGGGAAAACAGAACCCCGCACAAAAATGCCACATGACGCTTCGGGGAGTACTTGGCTCCAGCAAGGCGAGGAAAGGATGAGCGATCAGTGAATCGTCGGTGACCATCATTGCGTTGGCCAAAAGTGAGGCTGCAAAGCCTTCTTTTGTGCAAGTCAGATCTGTTTAGCGCCTTGCGGCGCGAGACTTTTCAAAGGTGTCGCAGGACAGTCAGCGGATAGACCGTCGGTGCCGGTTAGCGACTTATGAAGGGAGGTAAGCTTCGCGTTAGCTCACACCAAGGCTGTTGAACCAGCAGGCGTAAGCGACGACGAGAATGATGAGGCGACCTGGGAGCCGCGCGCAGTCACGAAGCGACCATGCGGGGGGTAGCACGAATGCATAGGATATTCGCCTGCGTCGGCGACAAAACCGACCACTCGACGAGTTCCCCGAAAGGGAGCATTGCATTCTTCGGTCTAGCCTGGTGAGGCTAGATCAACGTCTCAAAAGAATTTTGGGCGATAAGAGCCCTTACCCGCAAAAAGCGGTTTAACGGTCGATGCTCTGGGGAGCGCACAGCAGCGACATTAAATCTCAATCGTATGAGGATAGTCAAGCGCTTCCTTCGCAATGTGCATCATTGCCGATGCCAATATGGTCATCGTTCCGATTCCGGAACCGTGCTGACGGCCGTTGCCCGGTAGACCTTGCGGCTTGAGCCATACGCGAGCCTCGGCTGGTGTTACGCCGCGCGGCAAGGACGTGTCCCAGCAACCGCGGGCAAAGGCACTTGCCACATTTCCCATGCCGTGCCCGCGGCTCAAATGCGCGGGGAGCCATATTGGATGGGATCTGTTGGCTGCCGGCACGGGTCTGGACGGGTTGGGTGCGTGTTGGGGTCATCACCTGACGCAATTCCACAACGAACGGGCCTGTCATAAATTTTGTGTGTAAGGCATAACATGTAGCTCAAGGAGCATGTATGCCACGCAAACCCAAGACGTCCCCCGAGGCCCTGACGGCGTTGCCGTCCATTCCGAAGGAACTGATCGACCAGTTCGTGAAGGGGCCGATGACGGCCGAAGCGGTGCATGCCGCCTCAGCGGCGTTCAAGAAGGCGCTGATCGAGCGGGCGCTGGGCGCCGAACTCGGACACCATCTGGGCTATCCGGCCGGCGCCGTGCGGCCCGAGAACGCGACCAACCAGCGCAACGGCAAGAGCGGCAAGACAGTGCTGACCGACGACGGTCCGCTGC
>NZ_JAMBPS010000060.1:0-42182 GCF_024206515.1 Paraburkholderia sp. CNPSo 3281
CATTCTTTCGGATCTCGGCCCCGCATGCACGGGCACGATCGGTCTGGCGGCTTCGGCGAACCTGAATCCCGAGCGCAAGTTTCCGTCGCTGTTCGAGCCTGTGCACGGCTCGGCGCCCGACATCTTCGGCAAGCAGATCGCCAACCCCATCGCGATGATCTGGTCGGGCGCGATGATGCTGGACTTCCTCGGCAACGGCGACGCGCAATACAAGGCCGCGCACGACGCGATCATGCAGGCCATCGAGAAGGTGCTGGTGGAAGGCCCGCGCACACCCGACATGGGCGGCACGGCGAACACGACCGAGCTGGGCGAAGCGGTAGCCGCCGCGCTGTGACGCCGCTGTGACGCCTATGCCGGACGCACCGAAAGCGCCGAAATCCGTCGCGTCGCCGGAGCTCGACGACTTGCGCGTGTTCTGCATGGTCGCGCGCAAGGCGAGCTTCACCGCGGCGGCCGAAGCGCTTGCGGCGTCGCCGGCCTATGTCAGCAAGCGCGTGGGCGTGCTCGAGGCGCGCCTCGGCACGCGCCTGTTGCACCGCTCGACGCGGCGCGTCGCGATGACCGAGGCGGGCGAGCGCGTCTATGCCTCGGCGGGCAAGATCCTCGACGACGTGGAACGGCTCGTGGACGACGTCTCCACCACGCGGCGCATTCCGCGCGGCACGCTGCGCGTGTCGAGCAGCTTCGGCTTTGGCCGCAACTTCGTCGCACCCGCGCTCGCCGGGCTTTCCGAGCGTTATCCGCAACTGAGCGTGCGCCTCGAACTGTTCGACCGGCTCGTCGATGTGGCGGGCGAAGGCTTCGATCTCGACGTACGTATCGGCGACGAGATCGCCGGCCATCTGATCGCGCGGCGTCTCGCCGCGAACTATCGCGTGCTCTGCGCCGCGCCCGCGTATCTCGCGCGGCGCGGCGCGCCACAGGAGGTCGCCGATCTCGCCGAACACGCGTGTCTCGCGATCAAGGAGCGCGATCATCCGTTCGGCGTTTGGCGCCTGGACGCGCATGACGAAACGGTTTCGGTGAAGGTGGCGGGGCCGCTCTCGACCAATCATGGCGAGGTGGCGGTGCAGTGGGCGCTGGCGGGACGCGGCATCGTGCTGCGCTCGATGTGGGACGTCGCACCATTGCTGGAGAGCGGGCGCCTGCAGCGCGTGCTGCCCGGCGTGACGCAGCCGGCCAATGTCTGGGCCGTGTATCCGGCGCGCCTCGCGCAGTCCGCGAAAGTGCGCGTGTGCGTGAATCATCTGGAGGAAACGTTCGCGCGCATCGGCATTGCCGCGCCTGCGAACGAGGACGAGAGCGGGCGCTGACCGGGTTCGGCGCGTGCCTTACTCGCCTTCGGGGAGATCGAGCGCCTTGCGCTCGCGTCGTTCCTCGTTGCCGCGCCGCGCACGCTGGCGCTGGCGCGAAAGCACGGTGATGATCTGGCCGGTGGTGGCGTCGGCGGGGATTTCGTTGCGGATGACGTTCGCGACCATCGGCAGCCCCTTGCGCTGGCGGTGCAGCGCCTGCGCGATCGCCTGGCGGCACGCTGGCCCGTGGCAATCCCATTCGTCGCGCAGTTTTCCGCAGTAACGGCAGGTGTCCATGCGTTCCAGTTTACCCAAAATCGATTGACGGTTTAGGGGCGCGATCGGCGCGCGCCGCGCTTGTGCCACTCGTGCGCCGCCAGGCGCGGGCCGGCGGTATGATCGGCTGCGGACGTGGCGGGGCCGCGGTGGGATCGCAGTGGGATATCTTGTGGCGGGAGCGGCAGATGGCGGCGATCGGCGTAGTGCTGTTCGACATGGAAGGCGTGCTGTCCCACTACGATCGCGACGCGCGCGTGATGAGCCTCGCGGCTGCCACCGGCGCGCCGCCCGCAACGGTGCGTCACGCGATCTGGGGCTCGGGTCTCGAAGCGCGCGCCGACGCGGGCGAGCTCGATCCCGACGCTTATCTGCGCGCACTCGGCGCGATGCTCGGATGCGAGGTGGACCGCGATATGTGGCTGGCGGCGCGGCGCGCGTCGATCACGCCGAACGAGGCGGCCCTCGCGCTGGCGCAGCGCGTGGCCGCGCGCTGCCGCATCGCCGTGCTGACCAACAACTGCTCGCTCGTCACGCATCACCTCGACTATCTGAATCCGCCCGTGGCGCGGCTTTTCGGTTCGCAGGTCTATGCGTCCGCGACGTTCGGCGCGGTCAAGCCGGCCGCGCAGACCTACCTTGGCTGCGTTGCCCAGCTCGGCGCGCAGCCCCAGGAAACGCTCTTCATCGACGACAGCGAAGCGAACGTCACGGGCGCGCTCGATGCGGGGTTGCAGGCGTGCCACTTCGTCGAAGCCGATGCGCTCGCGAGCGACCTGGCGCGGCTCGGGCTGATCGACGGTTGATGGCCGTGCCGCACGCGGCCATGGCGTGAATGAATGAACGGATGGATGGCTGGCGAACGTACGGGAGCTTGCGATGAAAATGCAATGGAACTGGAAGCGGGTCGCGACACTCTGCCTGTGCGCGTTCGCGTCGCTCGCCGCGGCTCAACAACCGGGCGCGCCGCTCGTCTACGTGACGGACTTCGAACTCGACGCGGCCAACGTCAAGCAGGATTCGAATCGTGTGGAGAGTGCGCGCGAGCACATGGGCGGCTTGCTGCCACGACCGCTGTTGCGCCACCGCGACCCGCAGCAGCAGGCCGATCAGGTCGTCACGAAAATGGCCGATGCGCTGGTCAACGACCTGCGCGAGAAAGGCCTCGATGCGCGCCGCCTGCCCAGCGGCACGCCGCTACCCGCGCAGGGCTGGCTGGTGCGCGGCGTATTCCTGAGCGTGGACGAAGGCAACAGCATGCGGCGCGCGGTGGTGGGTTTCGGCTCGGGCGCGAGCCAGATCGAGCTGGCGGTGGCCGTTGACAACCTCGCCACCCAGGCGCCGCAGCCGCTTTATCAGGTGATCGACAGTCAGTCGAGCCACGCGAAGCCGGGCGCCGGCGCGGCCGTCGCGCTCAATCCGTATGTGGCGGCAGCCAAATTCGTGCTTGCGCGCGCCGACGACCGCAAGAACGTGGACCGCGCGGCGGCCGAAGTGGCCGACTCGGTCGCGGCGCGCGTGAAAGCGGCGCCGCAATGACGCGCCGGGCGCCTTAGCCGCGCGGCGGAATGTTGAGCCCGCGTGCGACCGCAGGCCGCGCGACGAAGGCTTCGAGCACGCGCGCGACGTTTTTGAAATCGGCGTAACCCACGAGGTCACCGGCCTCGTAGAAGCCAACAAGGTTGCGCACCCAACCAAACGTGGCGATGTCGGCGATGGTGTATTCGTCGCCCATGATCCACTTGCGCCCTTCGAGGCGCTGGTCGAGCACGGCGAGCAGGCGCCGCGACTCGGCGACGTAGCGGTCGCGCGGACGCTTGTCCTCGTACTCCTTGCCCGCGAACTTGTGGAAGAAGCCCACCTGGCCGAACATCGGTCCAATGCCGCCCATCTGGAACATGACCCACTGGATCGTCTCGTAGCGCGCCGCGCCTTCACGGGCGAGGAAGCGGCCGCACTTGTCGGCGAGATAGATGAGGATCGCGCCCGATTCGAACAGCGCGAGCGGCTCGCCGCCTGGGCCGTTCGGATCGAGGATCGCGGGAATCTTGTTGTTGGGGTTCAGCGAGAGGAATTCCGGCGACATCTGGTCGTTCGCGTCGAAGCGCACCAGATGCGGCTCATACGGCAGGCCGCTTTCCTCCAGCATGATCGAGACCTTGACGCCATTGGGCGTGGGCAGCGAATAGAGCTGGATGCGCTCGGGGTGAAGCGCTGGCCACTTGTGGGTGACGGGAAATGCGGAAAGGTCGTTCATGCGGGGTCCTTGAAGTCCTTCAACGGCGGGGCGCGGGCAGTGCTTGGCGCGCCGCGGTCTGATCGAGAGGCGGGAGTGGAGTCAGGCCGCCAAGTTTAGTGGAAATGGCGCGCGCCGTCTTTTCGCCGCGAGGCGCGGATTACACGCTGCTACACGCTACCTTCGCGCTCGACCACGAGAATGCGCGCCTCGCCGCGCGGGTGCGCGACATGCTCGCAGCCCACGCCCGCGAAGAACACGTCGCCGGCTTCGAGCACCGCGACCTGCTCCGCACCGTCTTCGCGGTAATGCATGTCGACCACGCCGTCGAGCACGGCGAACACTTCCTCGCCGTCGTTGACGTGCCATTTGTATGGCTGGTCGGTCCAGTGCAGGCGCACGGTGGTGCCGTTCATGCTGGCGATGTCGAGCGCACCCCAGGGGCGGGCGGCGGTGAAGGCTTTTGAGCGGATGACTTTCATGGCTGTACGGGCCTGGACGTGATCGTGCGGCGCCCTGGAGCGGAGTTCAAGGATTGGCAGGCATGGATTGCGCAAGACTCATCAGATTGAGCGGCGCGACGCGAATGAGGCCGCCGCGCGGGCTGTCGATATCGGCGATGAGCGTGAGCGACAGCGTCACCGTGATGGGCAGGATGAGCAACAGCACCCGCCGGCCGACCTGGCCGTGCGCGCCGTACCCCTGCATCAGGTTGCTGAAAATGGCGATGATGATCATCAGCACCCACGCGGCGACGGGAATGCGGTTGATCCACGCGGCCTGTGTGTAGCCTTGGGTGTTGATGACGTCGTTCATTCCGGAGACCACGAGCGCCATCACCGGATTCGGTTGCGCCTTCGCGGGATCGCGCACACTCGCCCAGAGCTGCGTCTGGAGCTCGCCGGTGTCGCGGTTGATCTGATCGAGTGCGCCGGGCTCGTGCACGACGTAGAAGTGGATGCGCGCCTGAAGGTAGCGCGCAAGCAGCGCCTTGGTCTGGGCCGCCGCTTCGCCGCCAAGAAGCTCGGCGCGCAGATACTCCGTGCCGATCGCGTTGGCTTCCTCTTCCTCCAGGTTCTTGCGCTGGTCGTAGCGGCCCACGGCCATCGAGAGCGTGAAGCCGATCAGGAGCGCGAGCAGCGTGAGCGTGGCGCCCTGCACGATCTTGTAGTTCTCGCGCGCCTCCTCGGCGAGCGGAAAGTATTTATGCAGCACGTTTGCGCCCAGCGCGGCGGCAAGCGGCAGCGCCACGATCAGCACGATGAACAGAAGCGCGGGGCGCTGGAGGATGAGCGGCGTCATGGAGTCTCCGCGAAAAGCGTGAGAGGGACGAAGGCGCTGCAATGCAAATCGGCGTCGCCCGCGCGAGACGGGGCGACGCCGATTCTACGACAGATCCGCGCGGCGGCGCGGGGCGCTGCCAGCGCTTCAGCGCGCCGCGCGTTGCGGCCACATCGTACGGCCCCAGAACGTCAGCGAGCGGTCCCACGCGAGCTGCGCCCAGACCGGGTCGTACTGCGTGATGGCGATGCGGGTCGGGCCCACGGCGGTCTCGTTCGCAAACGCGTGGTGGGCAAGATAGCGATGGAATTCGACGTCGACGCTGGCGCCCTTGAGCTTCGTCTCGAGTTCCGCCGCGGTCTCGATGCTGAACGCCTGGTCCTGGGTCGCGAAGTGGCCGAGGATGGGCGCGGTGATCTTGCTCGCGTCGATGTATTCGAGCGGCGGGAAGCCGTACCACACCACGGCGCTCGAAAGGCCCGGCACCATGGTGGCCGCGAGCAGCGTGAGCGCGCCGCCCATGCAGTAGCCCGTCACGCCCACGCGGTCCGTGAGCGTCTTGAGGTAGTTGACCGCGCCGTACACGTCCTGCGAGGCCGCGTCCGCAAAGTCGAGGCCCGTCATCAGATGGTGGGCTTCTTCCTGTTCGACCGTGCTCTTGCCGCGATAGAGGTCGGGCACGAGCGCGAAGTAGCCCGCCTGCGCGAGCCGGTCGGCCACGCCGCGGATCTGGTCGTTCAAGCCCCACCATTCCTGGATCACGACGATGGCGGGCGCGCCTTCGGTCTTTTCCGGTTTGGCGAGATAGCCCTGGAGCGACTGGCCGTCAGGGCGGGTGAAGGAAATCATGGATCCGGCGGACTGTTTCATTTGCGGCAACCCTCGATGAGTCGGTTGAACGAAAGCCGTAGCATAGCGCTTGCGTACGGGATTTGCGTGTGTGCGCCTGATCTGCTCATTCGCCGATCAGATGCAGCACGATATCGCGCGTGTGCGCCGCGCGCCGATGTTCGAACACATAGATGCCCTGCCACGTGCCCAGCACGGGATTGCCGTGCTCGACCGGAATGGAGAGCTGCGTGTGCGTGAGCGCCGTGCGCAAATGCGCGGGCATGTCGTCGGGGCCTTCGGTGTCGTGCTCGTAGCGCTGGGGATCTTCGGGCGCGAGCTGCTCGAAGTAACGTTCGAGATCGCGGCGCACCGAAGGATCGGCGTTTTCCTGGATGACGAGCGACGCCGAAGTGTGGCGGCAAAAGAGGGTGAGCAAGCCGGTGGCGATGCGCTGTTCGCGCACGAACGCGCGCACCTCATGGCTGATTTCGACGAGCCCGCGCGTGCGCGTGCTCACCGGCAGATGATGGATGGCCTGGCGCACGATCGGTCTCCTTGCGGGCGGCGGCACGTGGCGGCTGAGCCGTCGCGGCGATGCCAGCCTTCAAGCATAGCGCAGGCGCGCTGGGCGCGCAGACCGCCCCGCGGCCGGCGCACGATGCTGGTACGATGTCGGCCTTGCCGGGGCTTGCCTCGGCCGACCGCATACGGAGGAGAAAACCGCTTGAACCTCACCCGCTTCGCGAAAGCCCGCCACGCCACCAAGGCATTCGATCCCGCCCGCAAGATTCCCGCGGCCGTCATCGATGAACTCAAGGAGCTGATCCGCTTCAGCCCTTCCTCGGTAAACTCGCAGCCCTGGCATTTCGTGCTGGCCGAAAGCGACGCCGCGCGTGCGCGTATCGCCAGGGGCATGGAAGGTTTCGCGTACAACGAACCGAAGGTCACGCGCGCCTCGCACGTGGTGGTGCTGTGCGTGCGCACCGAGATGGACGAAGCGCACCTCGCCGAAGTGCTCGCGCAGGAAGAAGCGGACGGCCGTTTCGCCAGCGCCGAGGCGAAGGCGGTTCAGGAAAAGACGCGCTCGTTCTATGTGAACCTGCATCGCGAGCGCAACGACCTGCCGGCGTGGTTGGAGAAGCAGGCGTATCTCGCGCTCGGCGCGCTGCTGATCGACGCGTCGACGCTCGAAATCGACGCCTGCCCGATGGAAGGCTTCGACGCCAAGGCGCTCGACGAGGAACTGGGCCTGCGCGAGCAGGGCCTCACCGCGCTCGTGGTGGTCGGTCTCGGCTACCGCAGCGCCGATGACTTCAACGCGAAACTGCCGAAGTCGCGCTTGTCCGCGGCTTCGGTATTCACCGATCTCGGTTGATTCGCGCAGGTTTTCGCCGCGCTCGCAGCAAGCGCGGCGATTGACACGGCCCGAAGCCACGCGGGAACCGCATCAGGAGCATTCGTCCATGCAGGGTATCAAACGCCGGATCGTGTACGTCACGCTGTTCGAAGGCATCGCGATCCTGATTACCGGCACGAGCTTCGCCTCGCTCTCGGGCAGCGGCATGGACCGCGCGGGCGCGGCGGCGGTGTTTTCATCGCTGATCGCTGTGGGCTGGAATTTCGTCTACAACATGCTGTTCGAGCGCTGGGAAGCGCGCCAGACGAAACGCGGCCGCAGTGTCGCGCGCCGCATTGCGCATGCGGTCGGCTTCGAGGGCGGGCTGGTGGTGTTCCTCGTGCCGATGATCGCGCTCACGCTGCAAGTGACGTTGATCGAGGCGTTCGCGATGGATATCGGCCTCTCGGTGTTCTTTCTCGTCTACAACTACGTCTACAACCTGATCTTCGACGCCGTGTTCGGCCTGCCGGCCTCCGCCTTGCCGGTGACGGGCGCTTCGGAAACGCGGCCGCGCGCGTAGCGCGGGTTCTCTCGATCAGGGGCTCGCAGCGGCGCCCTGCGTCCCGCTCGCTTCCACGTTCGCGGGACTGCTCGCGCTCGCGCTCGCGCCCGTCGCCGCGGCGTCGGAAGCCGGCGTCACCGCACGCGCCGGATGCTGCGCATCGTGCAGTTGCCCGGACCAGCCGCCGCCGAGATCACCGATCAACGAAGCCGTATCAAGCAGCCGCTGCTGATGCACGTTGAGCGCGCTCTGCTGATTGGTCACCTGCGTGGCCAGCGCTGTGGCGACCGTCGTGTAGTCCACGGTGCCCGCCTCATATTCGTTTTGCGCGATCTGCGCGCCACGGATGGCGTCGCGCACGGCGTCGTCCAGCACGTCGGCCTGCTGCGCGAGGATGCGCAGCCCCGAGAGATCGTTCTCCACCCCCTGGAACGCCGTCAGCACCGTGCCGCGATAGTTCGCCACCGCCGCCTCGTAGCTCGCGCGCGCGGCCGCCACCTGGCCGCTGCGCAGGCCGCCGTCGAAGATCGTCTGGGTCGCGCTCGCGCCGAGCGACCACACATAGTTGCTCATGTGCAGCAGGCCCGAAAGCGGCGACTGCGTGAAGCCGTCGAGCGCGGTGAGCGAGATCGACGGATAGTACGCGGCCACCGCCACGCCGATCGCCGCATTGGCCGACGCCATCTGCCGTTCGGCGGTCGCAATGTCGGGCCGCCGCTGCAGCAGCGTGGAGGGCACGCCGGCGGGAATCGCGGGCATCGCGGGAAGCTGCGTGCTGTGCGGGATATCGACTTCTTCGGGGTTGCGGCCCACTAGCACCGCAATGGCGTGCTCGTTTTGCGCGCGCGCCACGCCCAGGGCGATCAGGCTTGCGCGCGCCGATTCGAGCTGCGTGCGCGCGGATATCAGGTCGGACGGCGGCACCGTGCCCGCCTGGTCCTGGTTGGCCACCACGCGCAGGAAGTCCGTGTAGGCCTGCACGGTATGCGTGAGCAGGTCGATATCGGCATCGGTGATGCGCAGATCGATCACGGCGTTCGCCAGTGCGATTTGTTCGGATAACGTAGCGTTCGCCAGCGTCGCCTCGCTCGCCTGCGCCGTGGCCGACTGTTCCTCGATCTGGCGGCGCACCTGGCCCCAGAGGTCGATGTCCCAGCTCGCGTTCGCTTCGAGCGTGCCGCCGTTGACGATGCGCGCGCCGCTCGGCGTGGACGTGATGCTGCTCACGCTGCTGAGCGTGCCGGTGGAGGAGCGCTCGCGCGCGAGCGAGCCGGTGATGCCGATGGTCGGGAACAGGCTCGCACGCGCGACGCGCACTTCGGCGAGCGCTTGCTGGTAGTTCGCGTAGCTCTGCCGGACGGTCTGGTTCGAGACCTGGACGAGCGGTTCCAGCTCATCGAGCAGCGGGTCCTGGAAGGCGGTCCACCATTCGCCCTTGGGTCCCTGGGCGGCTTCCGGCTCGGCCTGGGTCCAGCCGGGCAGTTCTTTCCACGTGGCGGGCACGGCGACCTGCGGCCGGTGGTAGTCCGGTCCGACCATGCAGCCCGCGAGCAGCAGCGCGGCGGTGACGGGCGCGAACGGCAGCGCGCGCGTGGCGGCGCTTGTGGCGGCGGAGATCAGCATTCGCATGAGCGTTGGATTAAGGCGAGTCTTCATCATGATGCGCTCTCATCGGCCTGGCGATTCCACGGCAGGCGCGCGGCCCAGCGCGCGAGGCGCGCGCGCAGGCGGTCGAGGAACAGGTAAATCACCGGCGTGGTGTACAGGGTAAACACCTGGCTCAGGAGCAGGCCGCCCATCACCGTCACGCCGAGCGGCTGGCGCAGCGAAGCGCCCTGGCCAATGCCGATGGCAAGCGGCAGCGCGCCGAGCACGGCCGCGAAGGTCGTCATCATGATCGGGCGCAGGCGCACCACGGCGGCTTCGTGAATCGCGCGGCGCGCCTCCATGCCCTCGTTGCGCTGCAACTGGATGGCGACGTCGACCATCATGATGCCGTTCTTCTTCACGATACCAATGAGCAGAATGATGCCGATCATCGCGATCACCGAGAACGGCGTGCCGAAGATCAGCATGGCGAGAATCGCGCCGATGCCGGCCGAAGGCAGCGTGGAGAGAATCGTGAGCGGGTGGATGGTGTTCTCGTACAGCACGCCCAGCACGATATAGACCACGGCGAGCGCGGCGAGAATGAGCAGCGGCACGACGCCCATGGACTGCGCGTAGGCCTGCGCCGCGCCCGCGAACGCGCCGTGGATGGAGGCGGGCATGCCGATGTCGCGCTCGGCCTGCTCGATGATCGTGCCGGCCTCGGAAAGCGAGCCGCCCTTGGGCAGATTGAACGAAATCGTGCCCGCCACTTCCGTGCCCTGGTGATTGACCTGGGTGGCCGTATGGCGCGTTTTCCAGTCCATGAGCGCCATGAGCGGCACCATGGTTTCGGCGGCCGTGCTGTCCGCGCTGCCGCTGGAGCTGCCGCCCTTGCTGTTGGCGATCGCGTTGTTCTGCTGATTGGCCACCGCGTTGGCGTTGCGCTCGTTGGTGTTGCCGCTCGCTGCGGTGGCCGTGGTCACCGCCGTGAAGGGCGTAACGCCCGAGATGACGCTTGACGGCATTTGCGTTTGCGCCGCGCCGCTGGCGTTGCCCGCCGCCGTGCTCAGCCAGATATCCTGGAACGACTGCGGAAACTGCCAGTACTGCGGCGCCACTTCCATCACGACGAAGTACTGGTTGATCGCGTTGTAGATGGTCGAAACGGTGCGCTGGCCGAAGGCGTCGTAGAGCACGTTGTCCACCTGGTTCGGGTCGAACCCATAGCGCTTGGCGGTCGTGCGCTGCACCGTCATGTAGGCCTCCAGACCGTTTTGCTGCAGGTCCGAGTTCACATCCGACATCTGGCCGCGGTGCTTGTTCAGCTCGTCCACGAGGCGCGGCACCCAGGTGAAGAGGGCGTCGGCGTCGTCGCTCGTGAGCGTGTACTGATACTCGGCCGCCGACTGCCGCCCGCCGATCTGCAGGTCCTGCTGGGCCTGCATGAAAAGGCGCGCGCCCGACACGGCATTGAGCTTGGGACGCAGGCGGTTCACGACCTCGGTGGCCGAAAGACGGCGTTCGTTGAGCGGTTTCAGTTCGACGAACACGGTGGCCGAATTGAGCGCGCGTCCGCCCGTGAAGCCCGCCACCGACTGCACGGCCGGATCGGCCTTCACGATGGCCTGCAATTGCGCGAGCTTCTTCTCCATCGCCGTGAACGAAATGCTCTGGTCCGCGATGATCTGGCCGATCAGAATGCCGGTGTCCTGCTCGGGGAAGAACGTGCCGGAAAGCAGCCGCGCGAGAAACACATTGCCGACCAGCAGCGCGAACAGGATGAAGATCGTGAGCCGCGCGTGATTGAGCGCGACGTCGAGTGTGCGCGAGTAGAACTGCTTGAAGCGCTCGAACTGCGCGTCGATCCACACGGCCGCGCGCGAGGGCTTGCGGTGCAGCGCCTCGCGCTTGAGCACATAGGCGCACATCGTGGGCGTGACGGTGAGCGAGATCACGAGCGAGATGAGGATTGCGATGGAGAGCGTCATCGCGAACTCGTGAAAGAGCAGGCCCACGATGCCGGGCATGAGCAGAATGGGCAGGAACACGGCGATGAGCGAAAGGCTCATGGAAAGCACAGTGAAGCCCACTTCGCCCGCGCCCTTGAGCGCCGCTTCCTTCGGGTCCATGCCGGCCTCGATGTGGCGCACGATGTTCTCCAGCACCACCACGGCGTCGTCCACCACGAAGCCGGTGCCGATGGTGAGCGCCATGAGCGAGAGATTGTCGATGCTATAGCCGAGCAGGTACATGGGCCCGAATGTGCCCACGATGGAAAGCGGCAGCGCCACGGCGGGGATGAGCGTGGCGCGCGGCGAGAGCAGGAACACGAACACCACGCCGATCACGAGCAACACGGCGATGAAGAGCGTGCGCTCGGTGTCGGCCACGGAGGCGCGCACGGACTCGGAGCGGTCGATCGCCACGTCCACCTTGATCGTGGCGGGCAGCGCGGCTTCGATGGTGGGCAGGCGCGCGCGGATCTGCTGCACCGTCTTCACGACGTTGCTGCCGGGCATCGGGTAGACGATCACGAGCACGGACGACTTGCCGTTGTAGAGACCCGCGTTGCGGATGTTTTCGTTGGAGTCGACGACGGAAGCCACGTCGCGCAGGAACACG
This sequence comes from Paraburkholderia sp. CNPSo 3281, assembly GCF_024206515.1. Taxonomy (NCBI): domain Bacteria; kingdom Pseudomonadati; phylum Pseudomonadota; class Betaproteobacteria; order Burkholderiales; family Burkholderiaceae; genus Paraburkholderia; species Paraburkholderia sp. CNPSo 3281. Next base: position 12,036 of record NZ_JAMBPS010000060.1, read on the forward strand.
GGCGAGCCGTTGCGATAGGCGATCACCACGTCGCGAAACGGCGCGGCCTTGCTGATCTGGTCATTCGACGTCACCGTGTAGCGCTGGTTGCCCTGGTCGATATGACCTTTCGCGCTGTTCGCGTTAGCCGCGCCAATGGACGCGCGCACGTCTTCGAGGCCGATGCCGTAGCTGTTCAGCTTGCCCGGCTCCAGTTCCACACGCACCGAGGGCAGCGCGCCGCCGCCCAGCGTGATCTGGCCCACGCCGTCCACCTGCGAGAGCTGTTGCTGGATGACCGAATCGGCGGAATCGTAGAGCTGCGCCTTGGTGAGCGTGTCCGAGGTGAGGGCGAGCACCATGATCGGCGCGCTCGCGGGGTTGTACTGGCGATAGGTCGGGTTGCTGCGCAGCGTGGTGGGCAGGTCGGCACGCGCGGCCTGAATGGCCGCTTCCACGTCGCGCGCCGCGCCGTTGATGTCGCGGTTCAGGCCGAACACCACCACGATGAGCGCCGTGCCCGTGTTGCTGATCGACGTGAGCTGGCTGACATCGGCGATGGTGCCGAGCCGGCGCTCCAGCGGCTCGGCCACGGTGGACGCCATGATGTCCGGGCTCGCGCCCGCCATGTTGGCCTGCACCACGATCACCGGGTAGGCGATGTTGGGCAGCGGCGCGACCGGCAGCCGGAAAAAGGCGAGCGTCCCCGAAATGAGGATCGCGATCGCAAGGAGTGACGTCGCGACCGGCCGCCGGATGAAGAGCGCCGAGAGGTTCACGGCGTGCCCTCGGGCGCGGGTGGCGCGCCGTTGCCGGAACCGCCGGCCGCATCGCCGCCCGCATGGCTTTCAGGCTTGCGCTTGCGGCCGAAGCGTTCGGCCAGCCGATCGAAGAGCAGATAGATCACGGGCGTCGTGAAGAGCGTGAGCATCTGCGAAAGCGTAAGCCCGCCGATGATCGCAAGACCCAGCGGGCGGCGCAGTTCAGAGCCCGTGCCGCTGCCGAGCAGCATGGGCAGCGCGCCGAGCATGGCCGCGAGCGTGGTCATGAGAATAGGCCGGAAGCGCAGCAGCGACGCTTCGAAAATCGCCTCGCGCGGCGGCTTGCCGTGCACGCGTTCGGCTTCGAGCGCGAAGTCCACCATCATGATGGCGTTCTTCTTGACGATGCCGATCAGGAGCACGATGCCGATAATGCCGATCACGTCCAGGTCCTTGCCCGCGATCATCAGCGCGAGCAGCGCGCCAATGCCGGCCGAAGGCAGCGTCGAAAGAATCGTGACCGGGTGCACATAGCTCTCGTACAGCACGCCCAGCACGATATACACGGCCACGAGCGCCGCGATCAACAGATACACCTCGCTGGAAAGCGAATCCTCGAACGCCTGCGCCGCGCCCTGGAACGACGAGGTGATCGAGGGTGGCAGGTTCACGCTGGCCTCAGCGTTGCGCACGTCGCGCACGGCCGCGGAGAGCGACGCGCCATCGGCGAGATTGAACGAGATCGTGACCGAAGGGAACTGCGCGAGGTGGCTGATCATGAGCGGCGAGCGCGTAATGCTGATCTTCGCAATGCCCTTGAGCGGCACCTGGCCTTCGCTGCTCGTCTGGCTCGGGAGATAAAGGTCGCCGAGCGATTCGACCGTGGGCAGCGCCTCGGGCTTGGCCACGAGAATCACGCGGTACTGGTCCGACTGCTGGAAGATGGTCGAAACGATGCGCTGGCCCAGCGCATCGTAGAGCGCGTTGTCGATGGTCGCCGCCGTGATGCCATAGCGCGCCGCGAGCTGGCGGTTCACTTCGACGTTGACGGAAAGGCCATCCGTGTTGAGGTCGCTCGTGACGTCGCGGATCGACGGGATCTGCTTCATGCGCGCGATGAGCGCGGGCACGTACTGGTCGAACGCCTCCTGGCTCGGCCCGCGCAGCACGAAGTTGTACTGGTTGCGCGAGACCGTGGTGTCGAGCGTGAGGTCCTGCTCGGGCTGGATGTAAAGGCGCACGCCCGCCACCTTCGCCACCGACTGCTGAATGCGCCGCCCGATTTCGTCGGCGGTTTCCGAGCGGTCGTCGTGCGGTTTCAGGTTGATGAGGAAGCGCCCGTTGTTGAGCGTGTTGTTGATGCCGTCGATGCCCACGTACGAGGTGAGCGAAACGACATCGGGGTCCTTGAGAATTTCCTCGGCCAGTGCGGACTGGCGCCGCACCATCGCCTGGTAGGAGATGGAGTTGTCGGCCACGCTGATGCCTTGCAGCACGCCCACGTCCTGCACCGGGAACAGGCCCTTCGGAATCACGACGTACAGCAGCCCGGTGAGCACCACCGTCACCACGAACACGACGAGCGTGAGCGTCTGGTGGTCGAGCACCCAGCGCAGGCCGCGCTCGTAGGCGTTGAGCGTCTTGTTGAAAAGCCCTTCGCTGATGCGCTCGAAGCGGCTGGGATGGCGCTCGGCCTGGGCGCGCAGGATGCGCGCGCACATCATCGGCACGACGGTGAGCGAGACCACGGCCGACAGCACGATGGTCACCGCGAGCGTGACGGCGAATTCGCTGAAGAGGCGTCCGATCACGCCGCCCATGAAGAGCAGCGGAATCAGCACGGCGATGAGCGAGATCGTCAGCGAAAGAATCGTGAAACCGATCTGGCCTGCGCCTTTTAACGCCGCCTGCAAGGGTTTGTCGCCTTCCTCGAGGTAGCGCACGATGTTTTCGATCATCACGATCGAGTCGTCCACCACGAAGCCCGTGGCGATGATGAGCGCCATCAGCGAGAGGTTGTCGATCGAGTAGCCCAGCTCGTACATGATCGCGAGTGTGCCGATCAGCGAGACCGGCACCGAGATGCTCGGAATGATGGTCGCGGGCAGATTGCGCAGGAATACGAAGATCACGGCCACCACGAGCGCCACGGCGAGCACGAGTTCGAAGGCCGCGTCGCCCACCGAAGCGCGGATCACGCCCACGCTGTTCGACACCACCGTGACCTGCATGCCGGCGGGCAGTGCCGCTTCGAGCTGCGGCAACTGCCCCATGATCTGGTTGACGGTGGCGATCACGTTCGCACCCGGCTGACGCTGCACGTTCAGCACGATGGCGGGCGCCTTGTTGTACCAGGCGCCGCGCTCCACGTCCTGCGCGGCCGTGGACACGCGCGCCACGTCGCGCATGAACACCGGCGAGCCGTTCTGATAGGCGATGACCGTGTCTTCGTAGTCCCTCGGGTCCGAGATCTGGTCGTTCGAATTGATCGTGTAGTTCAGCTCGGGGCCGTCGAAGTTGCCCTTCGGGTTGCTCACGTTGACGTTGGCGAGCAGCGTGCGCAGGTCGTCGAGATTCAGGCCGTAGGCGGCGAGCTTCTGCGGGTCGGCCTCCACGCGCACGGCGGGCACGTTGCCGCCCGCGGTGGTGACGAGGCCCACGCCCGGCACTTCGGAAATCTTCGTGGCGAGACGGTTGTTGGCCGCGTCCTGCAGTTGCGTGAGCGACATCGACTTAGACGTGACCGCGAGCGTGAGGATAGGCTGGTCGGCCGGGTTCACCTTGGCATAGGTCGGCGGCGCGGGCAGGCCGCTTGGCAGGAAGCTGTTGGCCGCGTTGATGGCCTGCTGGACGTTCTGCTCGGCCACGTCGAGGCTCAGCGAGAGGTCGAACTGCAGCGTGATGACCGAGGCGCCCTCGGAGCTGTACGAGATCATCTGCTGCAGGCCCGGGATTTCGCCCAGTTGCACCTCGAGCGGCGCCGTGACGGTGGTCGCCATCACGTTCGGGCTCGCGCCCGGATAGAAGGTCTGCACCTGGATGGTGGGATAGTCCACCGCGGGCAGCGAGGAAACCGGCAGGAACTTCATCGCGACGAGGCCGATCAGCACCATCGCGATCATCAGGAGCGAAGTCGCGACCGGCCGCAGGATGAAGAGACGCGAAATATTCATCGGCGCTGGGTCCGGGGCTTAACCCGCTTGCGAGGCCGCGGCGCTCGCGTCGGAGGCGTTCGGCGCCGTGGCGCCGGGTTCGCTGGCCGCGCTGGCCGCGCCGCTCGCGTGGCCGGGATGCGGTGCGCTTGCGCCGCCCGCACCACTGGCCGCGCCCGCGTGCGTGGCGGGCCTCGGCCCCGCGGGCTGGATCTTCGCGCCGTCGTTGAGGCGATCGAGGCCGTCGGTCACGACATGCTGACCCTGCTGCAAGCCCGCGGAGATCACCGTGTAGCGGCCATCGCTCGGGCCAAGCGTGACCTTGTGGACCGACACGGTGTTGTCGGCGTTCACGAGGTACACGTAGTCGCCGGGCGCGCCGGTCTGCACGGCGGGCGTCGGCACGAGTACGGCGCTCTGTAGCGTGTCGACGAGTAGCCGGACGTTGACGAACTCGTTGGGAAAGAGCGCCTCGTTGTCGTTGGGCACGCTCGCGCGCAGCGTGACCGTGCCGGTGGCCGTGGCCATCTGGTTGCTGAGCGCGAACAGCGTGCCGGTGGCGATCTGGCGGGTGTTGTCGCTGCTGAAGACGGTGATCGGCAGTTTCGCGCCGGCGTTGACGCGCTCGAGCACGCTGCCGAGCGAGGTTTGCGGGATGGCGAACTGCACGGTGGTGGGCTTGATCGTCGTGATGACGGCAATGCCCGTGGAGCTGGACGAAGTCACATAGTTGCCCGGATCGACGAGCCGCAGGCCCACGCGCCCCGACACCGGCGCCGTGATGCGGCAATAGATCAGATCGAGCTCGAACAGCCTGACGTTGGCCTTGTCGGCCTGCACCGCGGCTTCATACTGCTTGACGAGGAACTGCTGGTCGCTGTAGGTCTGCGCCGCGATCGACTGCTTTGCGTTCAACTGCGTATAACGCGCGAGGTCGGCGCGCGCCTGCGCCAGCAGGGCCTGGTCCTTGGCGAGCTGCGCGAGCGCCTGCTCCTTGCTGATCTCGTACTGGCGCGGGTCGATCTGGGCGAGGAACTGCCCCTTCACGACATCCTGGCCTTCCTTGTAGCCCACCTCGGTGAGGTAGCCGCTGATTTGCGGCAGAACCGTGACAGTGGCGACCGGCGTGACGGTGCCGAGCGCGTTGAGCGTCACGGGCATGGGCCCGAGCGTGGCGGCGGCCACGGTCACGACCTGCGGCGCCGCGCCGTGCTCCGTCTTCTTGTTGCGCATGATGTGCACGATCACGAGCACGATCAGCAGGATCACGACAATGGCGAGAATGAGCGGACCGAGCCGGCGGCGCTTCGGCGCCTGCGGGGGCGGTGGCGGCGGGGGCGCGGGTTGCGTCTGCGGGACGTCGCTCATGCCTGCCTCCAGGAGGTCGGACCACCGCGCGAGGCGGTGCGGAGAAACGAAGTCGGCGCGCTCAACGGCTTGGCCGCCGCGAAATGCTGCCGGTGACTGTCGAGTTGCTGCATACGCATTCTCATGATTGTTATGCCGTCGAAGCCGTGCTCCGCCGTGCAGCGAAGGCCGAGACTCGCAGTCTAACCAACTCGTGCGCCAATTTCGAAACGTTAGTTATTTGTAAGGTTTTCGGGCGTTTACAGCGTGCGGGCCGGATGAACGGTGAGCATCGGCCGGGGTGTGCAATGCAACGCAGAAATGCTTGTTTGCGTGCGCGCCTCTGACTGTCTAGATTGGAAGGGATCAAAGCCTTGCAAGGAGTCCGCAATGTCGAAGCTGTCGATGCTGTCCGTGCCGGCGTGGTTCGCGCGGCGCGGCCGGGCGAACCGGCCGCCGCCCACGCCGCAAGCCGATGAGCCCGAACTGCGCGACGCGTCGCGCGCAACCGAGCAGCTCGAACGAATCGCCACCTATGCACGGGCCGGTTACTTCAATATGGGCTACACGCCCGACATGTTTCCGCTAGTGGGCGATCTGCCGCCGCATTGAGCCGCGCCACGCGGCTACGCGCGCGTTACTGCGCCGCGCTTTCCTCCGCGAAACCCGCTGTGCCGCCAAGGGTGCCGGCGGGCCGGAACTCGCTGGGCGCAACGCCCAGTTCGCGGCGGAACATGTCGCTGAAGCTGCTGGGCAGAAAGCCCAGCCTGTGCGCCACGGCACTCACGGGCTCGCCTTCCGCGAGGCGCGACACCGCGAGTGCGAGTTGCACCTGGCGGCGCCATTTCGCAAACCCCATGCCAAGCTCGCGCGTGAAGAGCCGCGAGAGCGTGCGCACGCTCGCGCCCACCCATGCCGCGTGCTGTTCGAAGCCGATATCGGCCGACGGGTTGTCGATCACCGCGCGGCACAGCGTGGCGAGGCGGCGGTCGGACGCATCGGGCAGCGGAATGCGCAGCGTGGAGCGCGGCGCGTGGGCGAGTTCGATCGATGCGAGGCGATGGGCCGCGTCTAGCCAGGCGTCATCTTCGCGAGTGCGTTCCGCGAGGCGCGTGATGAGTTCGCGCAGCAGGCCGTTGATCTCGAACACTTCGCACCGCTCGCTCAGGTGCCGGCTGTCGCGTTCGTGCAGATAGAGGTTGCGCATCTCGACGGCGCTCAGCATGTGGATGGCGTGCTGCGTGCCGGGAGGCAGCCACACGGCGCGCTGCGGCGGCACGACGAGCGCCTCGCGCTCCACCTCGACCCACATCACCCCGGAGACGGCGTAGAGCACCTGCGCCCACGTATGCGTGTGCGGCTCGATCTGGAGGCCGCGCGGGTAGTGGCGTGCGAGCGAGCGGCCGCGTCCGGGCTCGTCGTCGAGTTCGGGTGGCGCGGCTTGTGGCATGGGCGGGGCTCCGGGTGAATTGCGGTGTGGCGAGTGCTCCGCGACATTATCCGCTCTGACTGGTCGTGGCCGCTTTTCTTCTGGCACCCGATTCGACGACGCACCCTTCATCAACCCGATAGATACGATCTGCCATTTCCAGCAACGCTTCACGATGTGTGATCGCGACGATCGTCGGAACGCGACGGCGGACCTGTTCCAGCACACGCGCCTCGCGGGACGGATCCTGTGAAGAGGTTGGCTCGTCGAGGACGATGACTGAAGTGCGGCGCGCAAGCGCGCGACCCAGCGCGACACGTTGCCTTTCGCCGCCGGAAAGCGCTCTGCCCTGTACGCCGAGGATGACGTCGAGTACGTTACCGCCCGACTCGCCGGCTAGTCCTTGCAGTTCCAGCGCGCAGACCAGCGCCAGCAATTGCTCGTCGGGCGGCGGGTCAGCGCAGCCGAAAGCGAGATTTTCACGGAGCGTTCCGCTGATGATCAGCGGATTTTGCGGAACGACCGCGACAATCCGCGATATCGAAGCCGGAGAGAGTGTAGAAACGTCCACGCCATTCAACTCGACTCGCCCGCGTTCGGGGCGCAAGAGGCCGAGCATCAGATTGACGAGTGTCGACTTGCCATGTCCAGATGGCCCGATCAGGACGGTTACCTCGCCTCGATTCGCGATAAGGTTGGCTCCGCGAAAAATAGTTCGCTTTCCGAATGAAATATTGACATCCGAAAGGGCATAAACGGGGTTTGCGTCGAGCGCAATTGCGACCTCGACGCCACCCGGCTCGGGTGGTAGTGCAAGAATGCCGAGGCCTTCGTGCAAGGCAAGCTGATTTCTGCGCAAATCGGAAAGCGAAGCGGCGAGGCCGGTGAATGGCGCGGTCAGCGCCACGACATAACCGGTAATCATTACAAAATCGCCGATTCGGAAAACGCCGCTCGTGACCGATGTCGCCGCGACGATCGTGAAGATTGTCAGCACGAGCCCGGTGAAAAACGCTTGCGCTGCAAGCAGCAGCGCAAGCCGTGCATTGCCGTGCGAAATTTGTGCGACATAACGGGCAAGGATGCGGTCGAGTCCGGCTTCTTCGCGCTCGTAGGCGTTGTTCAATTTGATGTCTAGCATAAAACCTAGCCGTTCCACGAGATGGCTGGAGAGAAGATTGGATGCATCGAAAATCTGGGCGTGCGCGCCTTTCGTTCTCGCAGCGAGCCGCCACGTCGCCACGAACAGTGCACCGATTGCGCCGACGAACGCGGCTGCAAATGCGAGGTTGGTCACGCGCCAAAGAATCGATGCCGTGACAACGAGCTGGAAGAGCGCAGGCACGATTACCCAGAAGAGGGTCAATGTGATTGCACTGAAAGCGGTGCGGCTCCTGGCGATGACCGATACCATCGCGCCAGGATCGATCGTCGCGAGCCGGGCGTATTCGACGCGAATAAGATGCGCATAGTAGGCTTTCTGAAACGCGGCGTCGGATCGGGCAAGCGTGGCGGACGAGAATATTGTTTTGACCCACTCCGAGACGCGTGCTGCGGTCCAGCATAGGCCATAGACGCCCGCGAGCGTGACGGCGGCTCCCCCGAAGCCAGGGGCTCGCTCGACCGAGAGCGCGTTTGTGCTTTCTCGCAATAGCCACGGCACTGCGCTTTCGAGAGCGACGACGGCGATCATCACCAGCGTTGCCGCAGCAAAGCGAGCGGGAAGTGCCTTGTCGTGGCTAACGGCAATCCGGTACGCGGCGATGTATTCGCGTACCAACTCCAACGGAAACGACATGCGGGCCCCTCGGGAATTCAACGTTGTGGTGCAAGAATGAGTCGGATCCTGAAAATTCGATCTCTCTTATTTTGATGCTTGGGGCATGCGCTTTGAAACAGATTCGCGATCGGTAATTGACGCACCTCGATTGTTGATCGCGTAACCTGTTTGCTGAAGAAGACAGTGCGTGCGTTCCGACGGTTTTTTGCGCACCTGTGGTATGCGCGGGTAAGATAGGGCGACTTATCGCGCCACGCTGCCCGCTTCTTCTCCCATGAACGCATCCGATCCCGCACTACAAGACGAAGCTCCGCTCGGCCTTTACATCCGCGGCGCCGGCCAGGCGCGCGAATGGTGGTGCGTCACGCCTTCCGAACGCGCGCACATGTATCGCATCGAGCACGGCCAGGGCGAGGACGGTGAAGTCAACATCGACATCGACACCGAAATCGATCTCGACAATCTCGAAGCGAAGCTGCTCAAGTGGCGTCGCGAGGGCTTCGTTTCCGAAGACTCGACTTTGCCGAGCCGTCCATTCTCGCGGTACTCACCGCCGTGCTGGAACCGAACGGCCGCCTGCTGCTCAAGGAGCGCGGCAACGAAATCGTCGAGCCGCATCCGTCGTTCCGCCTCTTCGCCACCGCGAACGCCGCGGGCGCAATGAGTGCGTACCGCCATCTGTACCAGGGCGCGAACCTGCTCAACGAGGCGTTTCTCGATCGCTGGCGCGTCTACCTGTTCGACTATCTCTCACTTGAAGAGGAAACCGAAGTATTGCTGCGCACGCTGCCGGCGCTCACGCGGCCGCTCGCGCACACGCTCGCTGCCATCGCCGCCGACTGCCGGGCCGCGTTCGCCCGCGAGGACCTCGCGAGCACGTTCTCCACGCGGCGCCTGATCGACTGGGCCGAACTCATGCTGCGCACCGGCGATGTCGAACGCGCGGCGGGGCCGGCGATCTACGCGAAGGTGAGCGCGGACGATGCGGCGCTCATCCGCAGCGTCATCCGGCATCACGTGATCTTCGACGCGTGAGTGCGGAGGCGCCTGTGTCCAGCTTGCAGGACGACACACAGAGTTTGACGGCGAGCGCCGATCCCGCGGGCGCGCTCGGCCGCCTGGCGCGGGTGCTGACCGGCGACTCGCGCGTGAGCGTGACGTTCGGCGCGGGCGAGCCGCGCGTGGAAGGCGAACGCTTCGTGCTGCCCGCGCGCCTCGCGAGTGAAGGCGCGAATGAAGCCGCACTGCTCGGCGCGCTCGATTTGCTTGCGGCGCGCCATCGCTACAGCGAAGTGGCGCGTCTCGACACGCCGCAAGCCGGCGTGACGGGGCGCATTGCGCAGGCGATCGAGGACCGTCGCGTGCTCGCGCAGCTCGCGCGGGCGTTCCCTGGCGCGCAACGCTACGCGCAAAGCTGGCGTACACAGCGCGGCGAGGCGCTCGCGCGACGCTGGTCGAAACTGGCGTGGCGCGAACGCCTTGCCTGGGCGATCGAGCGTACGCTGTGGGACGAAGCGCCGGGCGTGCTGGAGCGCGATGCCGCGGCGCTTGCCGCCGCGCTGCGCGCGATCGACGCTCCGCTCGGCGCGGCCCGCGCAAGCCAGTCGACGCGCGCCAGCCTGAGCGCCGCCGCGGCGATCGTGGCGGGCGTGCGCTCGCTCGCGTCGCGCTGCGCGAACAACATGATGCAGACGGCGGGCCCGTCCGAAGGGCTCGACGACGAATCGGCGCGGCTCGCGCGTGCGATGGACGCATTCGGCGAGGAAGACGAGGTCGAACCGGCGGGCGGCGCCGCGCAGCCCGATGACGTCCGCCAGGGTGACGACGGCGCGTCGGCACGCGCGAGCGCCGAGTCCGATTCCGCCTCCGGTGCAGTGCTTTCCGAAGCGGATGCGCCTCACGCCGCCATGAATCGCAGCCCCGCGCCAGGGCGGCCACGTTTGTCGCTCCCGCTGACTACGGCCTACGACGCCGTCACCGATCTCACGGGCCGCGGCGACGCCGCCGCCTGGCGCAAGCTGCGCGCCTTGGCGCGCGCGGAGACCGGCGCGCTCAAGGCCCAGCTCGAGCGCCTGCTCAAGGCCGACGAGCTCACGCACTGGAAGCGCGAGCAGGAGCGCGGCGAGATCGACCGCGCGGCGCTCGCGCGTCTCGCCGCCTCGCGCGGCTACCGCACGCCGTTTCGCGTGGCGCGTCATGCGAGCGGGCGCGACACGGTCGTCACGCTGCTGCTCGACCTGAGCGGCTCGATGGCGGGCCGCAAGATCGAGCTGGCGCGCCTGTGCGCGGCGGCGCTCGCCGACGCGCTCACGCAACTCGCCTTCGATTCGGAAGTGCTCGGCTACAGCTCGATCGAAGCGCCGGAAATGCGCGCGCGCTACGAGCGCGAACGCGCCGCCGGCGCCGATCTGCGGGCCTATAACCGCTTCGTCGAGCGGCTGGATCTGCGCGTGTTCAAGCGCTTCGACTCGCGCGACCTGAGCGGACTCGCGGCCATCGAGTGCGGCCACGAGAACCCCGATGGCGAAGCGCTCGCCTGGGCGGCGTCCCGGCTCGCGCAGCGCAAGGCGCGCCGGCGGCTGCTGTTCGTCCTCTCGGACGGCTATCCTTCGACGAGCGACGGCGACCCGACTGTGTTGCGCAGCGACCTGCTCGCACGCGTGCAGGCGGTCGAGGAGCAGGGCATCGAGCTGGTCGGCATCGGCATCCTGGACGACGCAGTCGAGGCGTTCTATCCGCATGCCGTGGTCGTGCGCAAGCTGCACGAGCTGCCGGCCACCGCGTTCGCGACGTTGAGCCGCCTGCTCGCGGGGCGGCCGTACTGAAACCGGGAGGGCAATCGCAGTGGCGCTTTCCTTGCCGGACTGGGCGCATTGCGCTAACTTGAGCAGGGCAGGCGTTGCGCCGCCTGCCAACCCATCCACTGACGAATAGATACAGGTCATGCCAGGCCGCGATTACCGACCCGTGGATTACGACCGCCTCTACTACCGGCTCGATCTGGAGCCGGGGGCGAGCGAGGCGGACATCAAGCATCACTATCGCCATCTCGCGCAGATCCTGCATCCCGACAAATGGCGGCACCCCACGGCCGCCTCGATGCGCTGGGCCGACGACCAGTTCAAACGCGTCAAGGAGGCGCGCGAGTTGCTCGATGCGTACTGGTCCGTGCATCATGCGCCGCCGGTGAGCCGCTCCGCGCTGAGCGTCGCGCAGGCCGACGAACTGCACGCGCAGATGCAGGCGCTGCTGGCGCAGCGTGAACGCGTGCGCGCCGAGCTGGACGGGCTGCGCGCCGAGCGCACGCGCACCCTCGACGAGATCCAGCGCATGCGAACCGAGCGCGACTCGCTGCACGGCGAACTCACGGGGCTGCGCGACGAAGCGGATGCCGCGCAGCCAGGCGAGCCGCAGGGCGTAACCGCGCCCGAAACCGATGACGTGCACGCGCGTTCAGGCGGCGTGCGCGATTTCCTGTTTGCGAAATTCGACGACCCGTCGCGGGGCTGGCTGCTCACACTCTCCGCGAGCGTGTTCGCGTGCATCGTGATCTTCGTTGCCGCGCACTGGATCGCGGGCTTGCTGCTCGCGCCCATTGCGCGCTTCGAGGTTGGCCGCTGGCTCACGCATATTCTGCAGTGGGCGCTCGTGGCGGGCGGCGTGGTGCTCACGTTCGGCTGGGGCTGGTCGCAGCGCACGCTGTTTCGCGCCGGGCGTGCGGGGCGCGAGCACCCCGTGGCCTTGCCTGCCGATGAAACGCGCCGGCGCGTGAGCGCGGCGTTGCGTCACGAGGCGCACTACGGAGCGGAGTGGAGTATCGAATCGTACGAGGCCGCACCCGACGATACGCAATTCGCGCTGCGTGCGGTCATGCGCTTCTCGCCTGGTTCGCAAACCGCCACGCGGCGCCACATGGTGGCGTTCCGCTGCCGGGCGCACACGACCGGCGCCGCGCAGACGGCGCTCGCGTACGACTTCTCCGTGGCGGCGCCCACGTGGTGGCTCGTTCCGGCCGCGCGCGTGGTGCGCGACCTGCGCAAGCGGCTCGACGCCGATCTCGGCGCGCCGCGCTGAAGCGGCGTCGCTTTCAATCGACGACGAAAAGCTTCGCGCCCGTGCGCGTGTACGACTGGTGCGCCTCGGCGTTGTCGCCCACCTGATAGCTCATGCCGGGCGTGAGGACGAACTTGCGCCCGTCGTCGAGTGTGGTTTCGAGTTCGCCTTCGAGGCAGAACAGAATGTGCCCCTTCTTGCACCAGTGATCCGCGAGGTAGCCGGGCGAATACTCGACCATACGCACGCGGATCGGGTCGGCTTCGTCGCCGAAGAAACGCGTGCGCCAGGTGGCCATGCCCGTTTCCCCGTTGTGTTGGGTGGGTTCGACGCTGGACCAGTCGGTGGTGCCGAAGCGAAATGCGTCCATCTTCATGCGGTTTTCTCCTTGTGTGTTACGTCAGAGTGTAGCGGAGCGCGCTCACGCATCGTCGTCGTCCGCCACGCGTTCCCGTTCGTCCACGCGCTTCATGTTATCGAGCAGCTTCAGCAGATAGTGCAGCGTGTGCGTCATGTCGTCCGACGAAAAATTGTCCAGCACGGCTTCGTAGTACGCCTCGATTTTCGGCGTGGCCTGCGCAACCCATAGCTTGCGGCCCGGCCCGGTCATGCAAACGAGGCGCGAGCGGCGATCGCGCGCATCCGCCTGGGTACTCACGTGGCCGTCGCGTTCCATCCGGCTGATCAGACCCGAGAGATTCTGGCGGCTCACCATCAGATAGCGCGCGAGATCGCCCACGCTCATCCCCGGCTGGGCTTCCGGGCGCGAGAGCGCGCCGAGCACGGCCCATTGCTGCGTGGTCAAACCCTCGGCTTCCACAGCGCGCGTGCCGGTTTTATGCAACATGTTTGCGCATTGATAGAGCCGGAAGAAGAGCCGGTTGGCGAGATCGAAGCGGCTTGAATCCTGAATTTTTGGTGTTTTAGGCAAGGGTTTCTCCTGGTGATTCCGCGCTTGTCTTCGACTTGGGTGTTACCTAGTATACGTCAACATATTGACGTAATTCGCGACGAGGCCAAAAGGCGGGCCCGGCGTCGAAGGCGTCTATGGTACTGCTCAACCGAATGGAGGATCGCGGTGCGAAAACTCGAAGGCAAGACGGTCGTGGTGACGGGCGGTGGCGGCGGCATCGGCGGGGCGACCTGCCGGCGCTTCGCGGCCGAGGGCGCGCGTGTAGCGGTGCTGGATCTGTCGCTCGAAGCGGCGCTGAAGGTGGCCGGGGAGATTCACGAAAAGGGCGGCCACGCGCTGGCGCTGCGTTGCGACATCACGAACCGCGCGGAGGTGGAAACGGCGCTCGAGCAAGCGCAAGCACAGCTCGGTCCCGTGGATGTGCTCGTGAACAATGCGGGCTGGGACGTATTCCGCCCGTTCACGAAGACCGAACCGGCGCAGTGGGACAAGCTCATCGCCATCAATCTCACCGGCGCGCTGCACATGCATCACGCGGTGCTGCCTGGCATGGTCGAGCGCAAGCGCGGACGCATCATCAACATCGCCTCGGACGCCGCGCGCGTGGGCTCGTCGGGCGAAGCGGTCTATGCGGCGTGCAAGGGCGGCCTCGTGGCGTTTTCGAAGACCATCGCGCGTGAGCATGCGCGCCACGGCATCACCGTGAACGTGGTGTGCCCGGGCCCGACCGACACCGCTCTCTTCGCCGAATACAAGGAAGGCGCGGGCAACCCCGAAAAGCTTCTGGAAGCGTTCCAGCGCTCCATTCCGCTCGGCCGCATCGGGCAGCCCGACGATCTGCCCGGCGCGATCGTGTTCTTCGCGAGCGACGACGCGAACTACATCACGGGCCAGGTGCTGAGCGTATCGGGCGGCCTGACCATGGCGGGCTAACGCCGACGAACGCGCGCTCTATCGACTACGAAACATCAAAGGCATCGATCATGAACTACGAAGACATTCTCTACGAAGTGCGCAACGGCGCGGCATGGATCACCATCAACCGGCCCGACAAGATGAACGCGTTTCGCGGGCGCACCTGCGACGAACTCATTCACGCGATCAACAAGGCGGGCTACGACCGCGAGATCGGCGTGATCGTCCTTGCGGGTGCGGGCGACAAGGCGTTCTGCACGGGCGGCGACCAGTCCGCGCACGCGGGACAGTACGACGGGCGCGGCACGATCGGCCTGCCGATGGAAGAGCTGCACACGGCGATTCGCGACGTGCCCAAACCCGTGATCGCACGTGTGCAGGGCTATGCGGTAGGCGGCGGCAACGTGCTGTGCACGATCTGCGATTTCACCATCGCTTCGGAAAAGGCCGTGTTCGCGCAGGCGGGCCCGAAGGTCGGCTCGGTCGATCCGGGTTACGGCACGGCGTTTCTCGCGCGCGTGGTGGGCGAAAAGAAGGCGCGTGAAATCTGGTATCTGTGCAGACGCTATCCGGCGGCCGAAGCGCTGGCCATGGGCCTCGTGAATGCGGTCGTGCCGCACGATCAGCTCGACGCGGAAGTGCAGAAGTGGTGCGACGAGATCATGGAAAAGAGCCCCACGGCCATTGCGATCGCCAAGCGCTCGTTCAATATGGACACCGCGCATCAGGCCGGCATTGCCGGCATGGGCATGTATGCGCTCAAGCTCTACTACGACACGGAAGAATCGCGCGAGGGCGTGCGCGCTTTCCAGGAAAAGCGCAAACCCGAGTTCCGCAAGTACGCCAAATAAAGGCGTCTCCATGACGATAAGGATGACGAATGAATAGAGCAGGCCGCTTCAAGGAGACACCATGAATCCGTATATCGACGACGACCTCGCCGCGCTCGGCGAGCACGCGCGGCGCTTCGCACAAGGGCGCGTCGCGCCTGGCTTTATCGAGCGCGATACCACACGCGTGCTCGATCGCGGCCTCATGCTCGAAATGGGCGAGATGGGCTTCATTGCGCCGGAATTGCCTGAGCAGTATGGCGGCCAGGGCCTGGGCTGCCTCGCCGCAGGGGTGATCCACGAGGAGATTGCGCGCGCGGACCTGAGCCTCTCGTACATCAATCTGCTTGCCTCGCTCAACGGACAGATCCTCGCCAAGCACGCCGCCCCCGAGATTGCGCGCCCGTGGCTCGAGCGCCTCACGCAGGGCCGCGCGCTGCTCGCCATCGCGCTCACGGAACCGCGCGGCGGCTCGGATGCCGCGAACCTGCGCCTGAAAATGGAGCGCGTAGGTGATCACTACGTCCTCAACGGCGAGAAGACCTCGATTTCGGCCGCCGATCAGGCCGACGCCGCGGTGGTGTTCGCGCGCACCGGCAGCGTGGCAGACGGCGCACGCGGCGTCTCGGCCATTCTCGTGCCGATGGATCTGCCGGGCGTCACGCGCAACCGCTTCGACTGCCACGGGCAGCGCGCCATCGGACGCGGTTCGATCTTCTTCGAGAATGTGCGCGTGCCGGTGGACCACCTGCTGGGCGACGAGGGCAACGGCTTCGTTCAGGTGATGCAGGGCTTCGACTTTTCGCGCGCGCTGATCGGCCTGCAGGTGCTTGCCGTGGCGAGCGTGAGCCTCGAAGAAACGTGGGAGTACGTCGCCCAGCGCGAAGCCTTTGGCAAGCCGCTTTCGGCATTCCAGGGCGTGTCGCATCCGCTCGCCGAATACGCAACCCAGGTGGAGGCGGCGCGCCTGCTGTGCCTGCAAACGCTGTGGCTCAAGGACCGTGGACTGCCGCATACGGCCGAAGCGGCCATGTGCAAGTGGTGGGGGCCGAAGCTCGCCTACGACGTGGTGCATCAATGCCTGCTTTCGTTCGGGCACGGCGGCTACGATCGCGGGCCGCTCGAACAGCGCCTGCGCGACGTGCTCGGCTTCCAGATCGGCGACGGCACGGCTCAGATCATGAAGACCATCATCGCGCGCTCGAACGCGGGCCGCGACGCGGTGCCGGCATGATGCGCGCCGCCTGCGACGTTTCCTGCAACGCCACGGGAGGCTGCATATGGAGTTCGACGCGGTATTGATCGGGCCGCGCCGCGCGCGGGAGGAGGCACGGCGCTGGTGGCCCGGGCGCACCATCAACGACGAACTGGACGCCTGCGTGGCGGAGTGTCCGGCGAAGACCGCGCTCACGGCGGTACGAATCGAAGACGGAGAGGCCACGCGCTTCACCTACGCGCAGATGGCGCGCATGGCGGACCGCATTGCCGTGGGCCTGGTCAGGCTCGGCGTCGCGAAGGGCGACGTGGTCTCGATGCAGCTGCCGAACTGCTGGCAGTTCACGCTGCTATATCTCGCGTCCTCGCGCATCGGTGCGGTGCTCAATCCACTCATGCCGATCTTTCGCGAGCGCGAGTTGTCGTTCATGCTCAACCATGGCGGCAGCAGGGTGATGATCGTGCCGCAGCGCTATCGAGGCTTCGACTACGAGGCCATGCTGCGCGCGCTGCGGCCTGAACTACCTGCCTTGGAGCACGTGGTGGTCGTGGGCGCAACCGACGAAGGCGAGCCGGCGCGCAACAGTTTCGAAGCGCTCCTGAGCGGCCCGCGCTGGGAAGAAGCGAGTGACGCCAAAGCCATCCTCACGCGCAATCGCCCAGGCCCCGACGACGTGACGCAACTGCTCTACACCTCCGGCACGACGGGCGAGCCCAAGGGCGTGATGCACACGGCGAACACGCTGTTTTCGAACATTCTTCCTTATGCGCAGGCCATGCGTCTCGGCCGCGACGATGTCGTGCTGATGGCCTCGCCGATGGCGCATCAAACCGGCTTCATGTATGGCCTCATGATGCCGATCGCCTTGCGGGCGAGCGCCGTCCTGCAGGACGTATGGCAGCCCGAGACGGCGCTCGCGCTCGTCGCACAGGAGCGTGCTACGTTCACGATGGCGTCCACGGCGTTTCTCGGCGATCTCGCCCACGCGGCCATCGAGACGGGCACGCGCGTGCCGACGCTACGGACGTTCTTGTGCGCGGGCGCGCCGATTCCCGGCGCACTGGTCGAACGCGCGCGCACGGCGCTGGGGGCGAAGATTGTCTCCGCGTGGGGCATGACGGAGCTGGGCGCGGTGACGCTCACGCGTCTGGACGACGATGACGAACGCGCGTCCACGACCGATGGTGCGCCGCTGCCGGGCGTGGAAGTGAAGGTGGTGGACGAGAACGACCACGCGCTGCCGCCGAACGTAGCGGGCCGGCTTTTCGTGCGCGCATGCTCGGGTTTCGGCGGCTATCTCAAGCGCGCGCATCTCAACGCGACAGATGCGCAAGGCTGGTTCGACACCGGGGACCTCGCGATCGTCGACGAGCGCGGCTACATCCGCATCAGCGGCCGCAGCAAGGACGTGATCATTCGCGGCGGCGAGAATATTCCCGTGGTCGAGATCGAGTCGCTGCTCTATCGTCATCCCGCGGTTGCGCAGGTGGCGATCGTCGCGTACGCGGACGAGCGGCTGGGCGAGCGCGCCTGCGCCGTAGTGGTGGCCAGGCCTGGCGCCGTTGTCGATCTGCCTTCGCTCGTAGGCTTTCTCAAGTCGCACAAGGTGGCCGCGCAGTACCTGCCCGAGCGGCTATGGCTGCTCGATGCCATGCCGACCACGCCCGCAGGCAAGGTGCAGAAGTTCCGTTTGCGCGACATGCTGCGTGAAGCCGATGTCAGAAAACCTGCCGGAACATCCAGTAAAGACCAGCAGCCAGCGCAATCGAAGCAGGCAACGTGAGCACCCACGCGAGCACGAGGTTGCGCACGGTGCCCCACTGCAGGCCCGAGCCGTTCGCGGCCATCGTGCCCGCCACGCCCGAAGCGAGGATATGCGTAGTCGACACCGGCAAGCCGTAGACATCGGCCATGCCGATCGTAATCATGGCGACCGCTTCGGCCGAAGCGCCCTGACCATAGGTAAGGTGCTGCTTTCCGATCTTTTCGCCCACCGTCACGACGATGCGCTTCCAGCCCACCATCGTGCCGAGACCGAGCGCGAGAGCCACGGCCACCTTCACCCAGGTCGGAATGAACTTGGTCGAGTGGTCCATCTGCTTGCGGAAGGTGTCGAGCACCTTGGCGTCCCCGGGTGACATCTCGGGTGCCTTCGCCTTTTGCATCAGGCGGATCGCTTCGCTCGCCACGTACATGTTGTTGCGCACGTTGTCGACGATCGCGTCGGGCACCGTCGCCATCGAGCCGGAAAGGGCGACCTGGTCGGCGATGGTATCGGTGAGCTGGCGCAGCGCGGGCAGCGTGGCGGGCGTGAGCTGGCGTGTGCGCACGAACGCCTCGACCTCGGCGCGCGCATTGTCGGGCGGCGCGCCGTGCGCGTATCGGCCTAGCGTTGCGGACGCCTCGCGCGCCACGACCACGAACGCCGCGGTTTGCTCGGGCGTGACGGCCTTGTTGAGCGCGTAGGCGGTCGGCACGACGCCGATCAGGATCAGCATGATGAGGCCCATGCCTTTCTGGCCGTCGTTCGAGCCGTGGGCGAACGAAACGCCGGTGCAGGTGAGAATGAGCAGCGTTCGGATCCAGAGCGGCGGCGCCTGGTTGGCTTTGGGCTCGGCATAGAGCGCGGGCACGCGCACGAGCAGCTTGAGCACGAGCAGCAGCAGCCCGGCCATCACGAAGCCGACCACGGGCGAGAACAGCAGCGCTTTGCCCACGCCCGCCGCCTGGTCCCAGTCCACGCCGCTCGTGCCCGAAGGCCCGCTGATGAACTGGTTCATGATCCCCACGCCGATGATCGAGCCCACGAGCGTATGTGAACTGGATGAAGGCAGCCCGAAATACCAGGTGCCGAGGTTCCAGACGATTGCGGCGATCAGGAGTGCGAACACCATGGCGAAGCCTGCACCGCTGCCGACCTGAAGGATGAGTTCCACCGGCAGCAGTTGCAGGATGCCGAACGCGACCGCGCCGCTGGAGACGAGCACGCCGATGAAATTCCACGCGCCCGACCATGCCACCGCGAGATGCGGATCGAGTGAGTTCGTGTAGATGACGGTAGCGACGGCGTTGGCGGTGTCGTGAAAGCCGTTCACGAACTCGAAGCCGAGCGCGATGAGGAGCGCAAGCCCGAGCAGGATGAAGGGCAGCGCCGAGCTTTCGCGCACGGCGCGCAAATCAACGACGAGATGATCGATGACATAAATCGCCCCGGCCGCGATGACGGCGAGAAATAGGGCGATGCCCATACCGCGGCGGCGTGCGCTCGGAGCGCGGTAGGGGGACAAGGGTATGTCCGGCATGAAAGCGTGGTGGCTCTGGTCAATCCGCTTGGGGAAGCGCCTCGGCACAGCGTATGCGGGTTCGCAAACGTGCGTGGCGCGGTGCCGCGTCGGCACGCTGGAAAAGCGCTGCGGACGAGACGACGCAGTGTCGCACAAATGACAAAAATCAGACACGGACGTGACGCCGCACGGGTCCGCGCGCGGGCGCGCTTTTGTGACTTTTCACAATCACCTTATCCGCTTTCCCAGTTCTCCCGGCGCGGCCAAGCCCGTAGCATGGGCGTGAAACGCGGCACCTCGCATACAAGCCGCGAATTGAATTCATGGAGACGAACGTGTCGAAAGCCCCCTGGTTCGCCAGCTATGGCGAGATTCCCGCCACCATCAATCCCGATCGGCATCCGTCGCTCGCGCATATGTTCATTGAGGCGATGCGCGAACATGCGCACCGGCCGGCATTGCGCGCGGGCGACGCCACGCCGGGCGACGCTTCGCCGGGCGACGCTTCGCCGGGCGACGCTTCGCTCAGCTACGCCGATGTCGATCGTCTCTCGCGCGACTTCGCGGCGTATCTGCAGCACGTGGGCGTGAAGAAGGGCGACCGCGTCGCCGTGATGTTGCCGAACCTGCTCGCGTTTCCCATCGCGCTGATCGGCATCGTGCGCGCAGGGGCGGTGCAGGTGAACGTGAATCCGCTCTATACGCCGCGCGAGCTTCAGCACCAGCTGGTGGATTCCGGCGCGCAAACGCTCGTGGTGTTCGAGGGTGCGCTGCCCACTTTCGATGCGATCAAGGCGCATACGGCCGTGCAGACCGTGCTGAGCGTTGCTGCAAGCGATTGCGCAAGCGCGGGCGGAGAGCGCGATGTGCAGCCCGGCTCGTTTGCGACGGCGCTCGCACAGGGCGCCGGCTTGCCGTTCGAAGCCCCCGCGTTGTGCGGCGACGATCCGCTCTTCCTGCAATATACGGGCGGCACGACCGGGCTTTCCAAGGGCGCGCTGCTCACGCACCGCAACCTCGTCGCCAACGTCGAGCAGTTCAAGGCCTTCATGCCGGGCTTCATGAACCCGGGCGAGGAAGTCGTCGTGACCGCGCTGCCGCTCTATCACATCTTCGCGCTGACGGTGAATCTGATCACCTACTTCTCGATTGGCGCCGACAACTGGCTCGTTGCGAATGCGCGCGATCTCGACGGCATGATCGATGTGTTCAAGGCCGCGCGGCCCACGAGCTTCATGGGCGTGAATACGCTCTATGCGGGGCTCGTTGCGCATCCGCGCATCGGCGAGGTCGATTTTTCGCGGCTGCGGCTCGCGGGCGGCGGCGGCGCGGCGATCATTCCTACGGTGTCCGAGCGCTGGCAGGCCATTACGGGCGGCTTCATCCGCGAAGGCTACGGGCTGTCGGAGACGAGCCCGGTGCTGTCGTTCAACCCGGGGAGCGTCGATCGCTTCACCGGGACGACGGGGCTGCCGGTGCCCTCCACCGACGTCAAGCTGATGAACGACGGCGTCGAGGCCGCGCCAGGCGAGCCGGGTGAGATCTGCGCGAAGGGCCCGCAGGTGATGCAGGGCTACTGGAACCAGCCCGAGGCCACGCGCGCCGCGTTTACGGACGATGGCTACTTTCGCACCGGCGACGTGGGCGTGTTCGACGCGCGTGGCTTTCTGCGTATTGTCGATCGCTCGAAGGACATGATCCTCGTTTCGGGCTTCAACGTGTATCCGAATGAAATCGAGGCGGTCGTGACCGCGCTGCCGGGCGTGGCCGAATGCGCGTGTGTGGGCGTGGCCGACGAACGAAGCGGCGAGGCCGTGCGCGTGTTCGTGGTGCCCGCGCGTGAGGCGGCGCTGAGCGAGGAAGCCGTGATCGCGCATTGCCGGGCGCAACTCGCGGCGTACAAGGTGCCGCGCGTGGTGAGCTTCGTCGAGGCGCTGCCGAAGTCGACGGTGGGCAAGATCTTGCGGCGTGAATTGCGCGACGCGGGGTGACGCGCGAGAGCGGCGTGTCGCGTCATTCAGCGCGCCGCGCTCTTCGCCTTCTTCACCCCGAGGCGTCCCTTCTTCTCCATCTTCTTGCCATCGCGCTGGACACCCTGCGTCGCCCCACGCAGCTTGAGCGCGATATCGAGCCGCGCGATCCAGTGCGCGTCGGTGAGCTTCGCGCCCAGCAGCGTCTCGATGCG
Source organism: Paraburkholderia sp. CNPSo 3281 (assembly GCF_024206515.1). Classification (NCBI taxonomy): domain Bacteria; kingdom Pseudomonadati; phylum Pseudomonadota; class Betaproteobacteria; order Burkholderiales; family Burkholderiaceae; genus Paraburkholderia; species Paraburkholderia sp. CNPSo 3281. Next base: position 33,880 of record NZ_JAMBPS010000060.1, read on the forward strand.
CTCGAGCCGGTAGTCGAGCGTATTCGGATGCACCCCTAACGTTTCAGCCGTCTGGCGCCGGCGCTGCCCGCTGGCGAACCACGCTTCGAGCGTGGCGAGCAGGTCCGCCTCTGTCGCCAGTTGCTCGGCGAGCGAGACGAGATAGCGCAGCACGTTGGCGCTGCTGCGCACACTCTCCTCGATGGCGATCGACGAAAAGCGGTGCACGCGCAGGAAGTTGCCGGGTTCGTCGCCATTTTCGTCGCCGTCGTCCGCGCGGCTGCCACGCGGCGCAAAGTCCACCGCCTTGAGCGCTTCTTCCACCGAGGCCGCCCAGCCGCGCGCCCCTTCGTTCATGAGCCCGATGCCGATGCTGCGCACACGCGGCTCGGCGCGCGCGAGCGCGGCCGCATGCTCGGCCACGCGCTGATCGTTGCGCGTCATCGAATCGCCCCGCACGCACGGCAGCCAGAACACCAGCCGCTCGCGGTGCCACGCACGCACCAGCGCATCGGGCTTCAGCTCGAAGTGCCGCGCGGCGCTGAGTGCGAATCGGTCGAGCGCATCCTCGCGCACCGAAGGCGCGTGGTCGCGCAAGTCCAGATCGACGGCGAGCGCAATGCGCGGTAGCGTGGCGTCGAGGCCGAGCGCCTCGACGGTCTCGCGAAAGCGTGCGGCGTCGTCGGGGGCATGGAACACGAGGTCGTAGAGCTGCTGCAGCAGCGAGCCGCGCCAGCGCGCCTGCTGGTGCTGCTCGTCGAGATAGGCCTCGGCGATGTGCTCGGCCATCGCATCGAAATAATCGAGCAGATAAGGCGAAATATCGAATAGCAGTTCGTGCGCGAGCGCCGGGTCGGCTTCCGCAAGCTCCGTGCAGGTGCGCCACAACTCGCGCGCGCCCAGGCGAAAGGCGCGCAGCAGCGAGCGCAGCGGCACGTTCTGGTGCACGCGGCGGCGCGCGAACGCCGCGGTCTGGTCCATGACTTCGGAGGTGGGCGGCGTACCGTCGAGCAGGCACTGGAACCACAGGTTCGCGGAAAACGCGATCGACGAGAAGATGTCCTTGCGCGCCGCCGCCGAGAGCGCACTATAGCCTTCGAGCGAGAGCAGCGTGTCGTAGGTGCGCTGGACCGCCTTGGGCTGGGTTTTGGCGAGCGTGCGAAGCCTGCTGCGCAGGCGTGGGCTGATGGAGGGAACGGGGGGCGGCACGGTGAGTTCGCGGATTCGCGCGGGTTCGTTTAGGCGATACCCGCGAGTGTACTCAGCGCCGTGCCGTTGCGTCGAGGGGCTGCAGGCGAAACCGGGGGCCGTGCAGGCGACCCCCGGCGGTGCATCGGCACAACGCTCAGAACAACAGCGCGATACCGGCCATGCCGACGAACTGCGAGCGCGTGGACGAGGGCGTCGAGTTCTGCGAGTCGCCCACGGCCGGGCTCGCGTTGACGATGTTGCCCGCGCCGTTCGCGCCGAGCGTCTGGCCGCCCGCGTGCTGGTAGGCCTGCAGCGCATAAAGCGTGGTGCGCTTCGAGAGGTGGTACGACTCCTTGAGCGAGTACTGCTGATAACGCGCCGCGCTCGTGATGCCGTTGGCCTTCGAGGCCAGCGTATAGGCGAAGCCGCCGCCCACGTCGAAGGCCGGCGTGAAGCGGTACACGGCGAGCGCCGCCCAGGTGTTGAAGATGGCCGTGTCGTGGAAGATCGACTTGCCACCCGCAATGTACTGAACGTTCGAATACGACGCGCCGAGGACCAGGTTGCCGATCGTGTAGTTGCCGCCGGCCGCGATGTGCTGGACCGCGCTCGCCGAGACATAGCCCGTATTCAGCGACGACTTGCCGAAGCTGCCGGTGGAGGAGCTGTCGAATCCGCTCGTCAACTGCGCGTTGTCCATGCGCAGGATGGCCGCGGCGACGCTCACCGGGCCGGCGGAATAGCGCAGCGCGGCGCTCCACGTCTGGCCCTTGCCGGTGCTGCCCGCAATGCCGCCGAGCGCGTACATGGCGCTGGCCTGCACGCCGTAAAAGATCGGCGAGGTGTAGGTGGCTGAATTGTTGATGCGCACGGTCGTGTCGAGACCGTCGATATCGCCGGGGTGCGCGCCGGTTGCGCCCGTGAGCCACGAGCTTCCCGTGAGCGGCCCGACGAACAGGTAATACGGCGTGTACTGGCGGCCAGCCGTGAACGTGCCCAGGTTCTGGTTCTGCAGGCCCACGTAGGCCTGGCGATTGAAGATCAGTCCGCTCGACGAAAGCGCGCCCGAGTTGAGGTCGAAGCCGTTCTGCAGGTCGAAGATCGCGAACGTGCCGCCGCCGAGATCTTCCTTGCCCTGCAAGCCGAACTTGGACGCATACAGGTTGCCCTGGCGCAGATAGACGTTCGAGTGGCCGTTCTGGTTGTTGACGTAGGTAATGGCGTCGTCGACGGCGCCGTAAAGCGTGACGCTGCTTTGCGCGAACGCCGGGCTGGCCACGAGGGCCGCGCTGGTGGCTAGGAACGTGCCAAAACCAAGGCCTGCTTTCTTCATCGTTGTGTGTCTCCGGGTGAGATTTGGACTGCTTATATTTTTCTTTGCTACGCCGCCTGATTTTCAGGTCGATGCGGCGTGCGTACTGCTGCGCGAAGTGACTACGGTGACCGCGTTTGAATCAATCCTGCGGTTGGCGCGCCCCCTCAGCGGCGAGTGCGCGCTGGCGCGCCTGCGCCGCGAGGCGCACGGCGGCGTTGGGCGCGCCGTAGCCGTCATAGCCGCCGCGCCGCTCCACGATCTCCAGGAAGAAGCGCTGGTCGAGCGTCTCCGTGTAGGCGTGCAGGAACTCGCCGCCGCGCTCGTCGCGGTCGTAGAGCAGGTTGTGGTTGCGCAGCGCGTCGAGAAACTCGGGGTCGAGCGCATGGCGCGCGTCGAGATCGTCGTAATAGTTCGCGGGTACGCGCAGGAGCGGCACACCGGCCGCCTCGAATTCGGTCACGGCGCGGAAGATGTCACCGGTGTTGAACGCCACGTGGTTCAGGCCCGTGCCGTGGTAGGCGCGCACGGTCTCTGCCGCGGCCGTGTGCTGGTCCACCGAGGCGTTGAGCACGACGCGCAACCCGCGGTCGCGGCTCATGAGTGCGCGGCTGCGCACGAGGCCGTACGGGTCGGGCAGCAGCACGGCGGGCGTCGCTTCGAGCCCGAACGCCGACTTCAGGAACAGCACCCACGAGTCGAACGAGCCGGCAGGCAGCGAAAGGCTCACGTGATCGATGCCCGCGATCGGTCCCACTTCGACCGGGCCGTCGATATCCGTGAGCGCGAAATCGGCTTCGAAGAGGGTGGGCTGGCCCGGCTCCTCATTAACGAAATAGTTAAGACTGCCGTCCGGCCCCTGGACGGCGGGCACCACGCGCTCGTTCGGACCCACGCGGCCCGAGAACGGCTGGTAGCCAAAGCCCGCCGCGCGTTCGAGCGCGAGGCGCGCATCGTCCACGCGAAACGCCGAGGCGCAGAGCGAGAGCCCATGGCGCTGGAAAAACGCGCCGGCGAACGAGTCGGGCTCGGCGTTGAGCACGATGGCGGCCGAGCCGTGCTGATAGAGCGTCACGTCCTTCGAACGATGCTGGCCCGCGCGGCGGAAACGCAGCTTTTCGAGCCAGTTCGCCACATGCGCGCGCGCGGTGTCGTCCACGGCGAACTCGAGGAATTGCCACTGCGCGTTCGCGGGCGCGGCGCTCGGATGGTAGAGCGCGCTCGCATCGACATGCTCCGCCTGCAGGGTTTCGCGCGTGAGCGATTCGAGCAGCAAGAGCGAGCGATGGCCGTCGGCGGCGGTGGCGGCGGGCGGCGCGCCGCGAAAGCCGTCATTGAAGATTTCGAGCGAGAGCGGGCCCGTGTAGCCGCTTTTCACCACCTGCGCCGTGAAATCCGCGAGCGCGAAGTCGCCCTGGCCCGGGAAGCAACGATAGTGCCGGCTCCATTCGAGCACGTCCATCTGCATTCTCGGTGCATCGGCGATCTGTACGAAACCGATGCGCGAGCCCGGAATCGCGGCGATGCCGTCGGGCGCGTCGTCGAGCGAGAGCGTATGGAAGCTGTCCAGCGCGAGCGTCAGGTTCGCGTGATTGACGGTGTTGACGAGCCGCCACGCGTGGCCATAGGTGCGCACGTGGCGTCCCCACGCAAGCGCCTCATAACAGATCGTCACGCCCGCTTCCCCGGCGGCTTGCGCGAGCGCGCCAAGCTGTTCGGCGGCCAGGGCGTCGTCGCAGATCGTTTCGGGCGAGACATTGCTGCACACCAGCAAACGGTCCGTGCCCAGTTGATGCATCACGTCGAACTTGCGCTTCACGCGTTCGATGTTGCGCGCGAGGCGCTCGGGCGCGACGCCTTCGAAATCGCGGAACGGCTGGTACAGCACGATATCGAGGCCGAGATCGCCAGCCATGCGGCGCACGTCGGCGGGCGAGCCTTCGAAATAGAGCAGATCGTTCTCGAAGATCTCGACGGCATCGAAGCCCGCGGCGCGGATCGCGGCGAGCTTTTCGGCGAGCGTGCCGCTGATCGACACCGTGGCGATCGAGCGGCGCAGCGCGCGAGAGGGGGCATGGAGCGGCTTGGACATGGACATGGCGAGCGTGCTGACTGCGACTTCGGTGTTGAACAAGGGACCGGCGCGGCGGCGTGGGGCGGGCGTTTAACTAACTGGCGCACCGCAGACACACTTGCCGCTGGAGTGTCCGAAGGATACGCCAAACTAACTAGTTAGTACAAATTCTGGCAAACCCCAGGTGACCGGTGCACCGCTTCGCGGCACACTGGCGGCCATGCGGTGAAGCATGCAACGGTTCTTCAGTATGCGCCGTGCCGGTCGTCAAGCTGTTCTGGAGTGTGTGCAATGGGAATGCCTTCGGTGCTGGTCCTGAACGGACCGAACCTGAATCTGCTGGGAACGCGGGAGCCCGCGATCTACGGCGCTGAAACGTTAGATGACGTCGCCAACCTGTGCCGCGAGGCGGCGGGGCGTCTTGGGCTCGAGATCGATTTTCGCCAGTCGAACGCCGAGCATCAGCTGATCGACTGGCTGCACGAAGCGCGCACGCGCGTAGACGGCATCGTCATCAATCCGGCTGCTTATACGCATACGTCGGTGGCGATTGCCGATGCGCTTTCCGCCATCGCGAAGCCGGTGATCGAGGTCCATATCTCGAACGTGCACAAGCGCGAGGCGTTCCGGCACCATTCCTTCGTTTCGCCTGTTGCGGAGGCCATCATCGTCGGCTGCGGCACGCAAGGGTATGTGCTCGCGCTGGAGCGCATGGCCACGCTGCTCGCTAAAAAGGTGACGCAATGAGCGCCCAGGACACCGCCAAAACGAACGCGCTGGGCGCGCGCGCAACCGCCAACTCGTTTCTCTGCGGGCTGATCGGCTCGGGCATCGGCGGCTCGCTCACCCCCGCGATGCAGGAGCAGGAAGGTCGCGAACTCGGCTTCAACTATGTGTACCGGCGCATCGACCTCGAAGCGCTGAAGCTCACGCCCGCCGCGCTGCCCGATCTGTTGCTGGCCGCCGAGCGCATGGGCTTCGACGGATTGAACATCACCTATCCGTGCAAGCAGGCTGTGATCGAACTGCTCGACGAACTCTCCGATGACGCTCGCGCCCTCGGCGCTGTGAACACGGTGTTGTTCCGCGACGGCAAGCGCATCGGCCACAACACCGACTGGTCGGGTTTCGCGCGCGCGTTCCAGCGCGGCCTTGCCGACGTCTCGCTCGAAGCGGTGGTGCAACTGGGCGCGGGCGGCGCGGGCGCGGCGGTCGCGCACGCGGCGCTGCAGATGGGCGCCCAGGCGCTCACGCTGTTCGACGTGGACGCGTCGCGCGCCGAGTCGCTCGCCAGCGAATTGCAGGCGCGCTTCCCGGCGGTTCGCGTGAGCGCGGGCGGCGATCTGCGCGAAGTGCTCCAGCACGCCACGGGCCTTATCCACGCCACGCCCACCGGCATGGCGAAGTTGCCCGGCATGCCGCTGCCCGCGGAGTATCTGCACGAGCGGCTGTGGGTGGCGGACATCGTTTATTTCCCGATCCGCACCGCGCTGCTCGAAGCGGCTGAAGCGCGCGGCTGCCGCACGCTGAGCGGCGGCGGCATGGCGGTGTACCAGGCAGTGGATGCGTTCCGGCTGTTCACGGGCGTCGAGCCCGACGCGGAACGCATGTATGCGCATCTGCAATCCATGCTGGCGGCGAACGCTGCAAGCGCCGGCGAATAACAACGACAGCGCGCGGCGGGAGTCAGTGTGAAAGCGCGAACTCCCGCCGACCGCGAAACAGGCATGGGACGGGAGCCAGCGCTCAAGCGCCAACTCCCGCCGACACATCGGAGACGACGACATGGCACCACCCGTATCCACAGGGCGCGGCGACGCGCCGAACCTTTCCGCAGCCGCGCCCGCCGAGGGCGCAATGCGTCGCTCGAAGGCGCGCTATCGCATCCTGGGCTTGCTGGCCGTCGGCACGATGATCAACTACCTCGATCGCACCGTGCTTGGCATCGCAGCGCCGCAGCTCACCAAGGAACTGGGCATCAACGCGGCGCTCATGGGCGTCGTGTTCTCGGCGTTCTCGTGGAGCTACGTCGTCGCGCAGATTCCGGGCGGCGTGTTCCTCGACCGCTTCGGCAGCAAGTTCACCTACTGGCTTTCGATGACGCTCTGGTCGATGTGCACGCTCGCACAGGGCTTCATCAGCGGCGTGGGCGCGCTGTTCGCGTGTCGTCTGGGTCTCGGCGCCGCGGAGTCGCCGTGCTTCCCGACCAATAGCCGCGTGGTCGCGACGTGGTTCCCGCAAAGCGAGCGCGCGTTCGCCACGGGCACCTATACGGTGGGCGAGTACATCGGCCTCGCGTTCTTTAGCCCGTTCCTCTTCGCGCTGATGGGCGCCTACGGCTGGCGCTCGCTGTTCTACGTGGTGGGCGGCGTGGGCATTGTGTTCGGTCTGGTGTGGTGGTTCCTGTATCGCGAGCCGCACGAGCATCCTGCGGCCAACCGCGCCGAGCTCGATTACATCGAGGCGGGCGGCGGTCTCGCTCGTCACGAGCGCAAGGCCGACGCGCAAGCCGCTGCCGGGCAACCGAAAAAGCAGGGCTTCGACTGGCGCATGGCCGGCCAGCTGGTGCGCCGCCGTCAGCTCGCGGGCATCTGCCTCGGGCAGTTCGCGGGCAACTCCACGCTCGTGTTCTTCCTCACGTGGTTCCCGACCTACCTCGCCACCGAGCGTCACATGGGCTGGCTCAAGATCGGCTTCTTCGCGATCATGCCGTTCATTGCTGCGTCGATCGGCGTGATGTTCGGCGGTACGTTCTCCGACTGGATGCTGCGCCGCGGCATCTCGGCCAACGTGGCGCGCAAGCTGCCGATCATCGCCGGTCTGCTGCTCGCCTCGACGATCATTCTCGCGAACTTCGTGGAGAGCAACGTGGCCGTGATCGCGATCCTTTCGGTGGCGTTCTTCTCGCAAGGGATGGCCGCGCTCGGCTGGACGCTCGTATCGGATATCGCGCCGGCGGGCATGCTCGGTCTCACGGGCGGTATTTTCAACCTTGCGGCCAATCTCGCGGGTATCATCACGCCGCTGGTCGTGGGGCTGATCGTGGGTGTAACGGGCTCGTTCGTCTGGGCGCTCGTGTTCATCGGCGTCATCGCGCTGATCGGCGCGGCCTCGTACATCTTCATCGTGGGTGATATCAAGCGGATCGAGCTTTAAGTCGCTGCTTTGGGGTCTTTGGCGGTTCCCTGTTTTCGGGACCTATCCGTCATTTCGTGGGCGAGGCATATCGGACCTATCCGTCATTTCGTGGGCGAGGCATATCATGAGAGGTAAAAATCATGGATATGCCGATGAAGAAGCGCACGGTAGCTTCGCAGGCAGCGGCCCGAGGGCCGCTGCCTGCCCTGCCTGAAGGCCTGCTTGACGAACTGGTCAAGGGGCCGATGACGCCCGCCGAGGTTCAGGACCTGATGCTGGCGTTCAACAAGGCCGTCATCGAGCGCGCGATGGGCGCCGAGATGAACAGGCATCTGGGCTACCCGCCGGGGCAGCAAGCCCGAAGGCCAGACCAACGAGCGCAACGGCGCCACCGGCAAGACGATCATCACGGATCACGGCCCGCTCAGGGTTGAACTGCCGCGGGACCGCGACGGTAGCTTCGAACCGATCCTGATTCCCAAACATGAGCGTCGTTTCACCGGCTTTGACGAGCGCATCATCGCGATGTACGCGCGTGGCATGAGCGTGCGCGAGATCCAGGCGTTTCTGGCCGAGACCTACGGCACCGAAGTGTCGCCCGATTTCATC